>NZ_JACHBQ010000002.1 GCF_014200405.1 Cryobacterium roopkundense
GAATACGTCACAGTCGACCTTCACGCTCGAGCCACAGTCAACAGACCGCAGCCGAAAGCCTTGGACCGGCCGATCCCGGATTGCAACAGCACTTCCAAAGCCGCAACATCTCTCACAATCCCGTACCCATCAACAACGTCCAGCTGCAGGGGGGCACGCCCGCTGGACGCCACTGTGCGAACGTGGTCGAAAATGGTGACGTCTCTTACCCCGGCATCTAACTTGGCGGCCACCCATTCGGCCATGTGATCAACTGGCGATGTGCCGTGGCCACGCTTGACTGTTGGCCCTGATGGCATCGTGCGCCGGATTGCGTTGACGGCCAGGCGAAACCGGATGGGGGTGTCGATCGCTGGCGCACCTACTGCGACGTCCTTCGTTTTTGCTGCCGCAGGCAAGTTGGTGGGAGCGACATCCGCCCGGATAAGAATGATTTTTCCGGCGGTGCTTTCGTCCACGCGAAACAGGATATTCCGTGAGAGGCGTTTCTCCGCGGGAGGTCCAGGCAGTTGAGCGGAGTTAAATAGGCTCATCACGACTCGGTGCAGCTCACCGTAGTCATTCCAGTCCTTCACTCGAAGGGACGTCGCGGGGACAATTGTTAGATGGCTCATGACGTTGACCATGCTGTGAGTGTGGCGCTGACGGGCGGGTGCACAGTGTCGGTGGCGTAGTTCCGGTCGCCGAGGAGCTGGTGCAGCGTGAGACCACGTTCGTTGCGGGTGTGGGTGGGCAGAGTCGTCAAGACCTGCCGAGGATCACTGTCCCGAACGCCCAGATGAAACGGAAATGAGGGCGAGAATGATTTGCGCCCGAGGTACGTCATGAAGACGGGGTTGTGGGTGGCTTGCGCGAGTTGCTGCACTCGCTCGGTGTCAGCATGACCGATGGCGACGAGGAACTCGGCATCGGCTAGGTATTGGCGGTTCGTGACCAGTGTGCCTCCACCGACAGTCCATTTAGCCCCGCTGCCCAGCGGGATGATGAAGTCAGCTTCCCCCCTCCCCCCGACGGCTGCGCGGTGTCGTGTGCGAACCGCTTGAGCTGCTACAGATGGTGTGCCGACGGTGTGGAAGTCGGTGGCAAGCTCGCCGGTGCGGTCGACTCTCGCCCAGATTTCTGTCGCCCACAGCCACCCCGGCCAGCTACCCCTCGGTGCACCGAGGGCAGCGGCGAGCATGCCTATCACTCCTGAGCGAGTGGGCACGGCCTCGGTGTTGCGATCTGCTAATTCCGTTGATCCCCACGATTGCTGCGGTGCGGCGAAGCGCAGCAAGAGGGTGCTGGTCACTGCCGAAGCCATGCGACAACCTGCTCAACGAGCTGTGGGAGATTACTGGTGCTGTGCTCGAACGCGATCGGGACCGTGCCTACGGAGGTGAGCACGGCGCCGGATGCTACGGTCGTCCCTGAGACGAGTGTTGTGCCGAATTCGGTGGGGTCGTAGTCTCGGGCGGCAGCCGCCTGCCCGACCAGACGGCCGATGGAGCCGGCCAGATAGCCTCCCTCGGTGTCGGCCGTGACGGGTTCGTGAAACTCGTAGGCGGTTCGGTGGGCTTGCCTCTCTGCGATGATGAACGCCGGTTTCGTGTTCGGCGCTGACGAATTATCTTTCCCGGTTGGCAGCGCATTGATGAGGGAGCGAACCAGAAGGGTGAGCCGGTCGTCGGCGTCGGGGCTGTCCCACCCTGTCCACGAGTCTTTCAATTGCTTCTTATCAATGGTGACGGAGCGGTAGTAGACACCTGATGTGTAGAAAGCTTGGCCGAGATGGCCGGCCCCGTCTTCTTGCAAGTCGTCGACGGTGGTGAAGTAGTCCACTTCAATGGTGATCGGGTGCGTCGTCGTTGCCGGTCCCACCGCAATCGCGGCTTCAGTCTGCAAGTCGCTGTGGGCGGCGAACATGCGTCCGAAGGCGGCGATGCTGAGGCTCCCGGTGCGGGATTGAACCACGCTGGCGACACTGATGGGTCCGCCGCCGACAGCGAGGGCACTCGCGAGGGCATCAATTTCATCGGCGGACAACCAGGTGATGGTGTCGCCCGCTGCGGTTTCGCTGTTCTCGGCTTCAGGGGTGTCTTTGTCATTGGCCGTCAGAGATTTCACAACTTTGGCTGCCGCTTTCAGGGCCTCTTTCGGGTCAAACGGTGTGCCTGATTTCTCCGCAGTCAGCGTTGCGCGCCGAACGATTTCCTTGTGAAGGTCTCGGGACCGCAAGGATCCCGTGCCGTCTGCAAAAGAGTCCACCTCATAGGCCACCCGAATGGCGCGTTTGAGGGATTGTGACGACAGGCGTCCTCGTGCTTTCCCACCCTCCCGTACCTGCTTAGGCAACCCCCGGTCATCACGATTCAAGTTGTGCCACGGCAGAGGTGTGAGTGAGTGGATGGTGAGGAAGTTTTTTTCAGTCATTTCAGTCAGCTTTCTTGGTCGACGTCTTGGCGGCACGGGCGTAGAAGTCATAGACGAGGCGAGAACGATGTTTGATGTCACGGTCGAGGTCGCCGGTATCCCAGAAGGTGAGTAATTCCACAAGGGCATAGAAGTTCACCGACAGCGCTCGGCTCACAAGCCCTTCGAGTATCTGGGCAGCTTGTTCGACGTCAAGGTCAACGACGAGGGCAAGCCGTTCGCCGACCCCCTCGCTCTTGCTGGGGATCCGGGAAAAACACTCCCCAAGGGTTCCCGCGCTCTGCGGCGTTCGTTTGTATTTTGCAACCATTGCCAATGCTCGCGTAGCGCCGATGATGGCTGACCGGCGATGCAACCCTGCCGTCGCCGCAACGGTGTGAGCGTAAGCGTAACGCTCAGTAGTTTCGGTGATGCCCCGAGCAACATCTGAAGCCAGCGATGCATCGGTGGCTCGAACAGCCAGCAGCCGCCCGGTGAAGGCTTTGAGCTCTTCAGGAAGTGCCATGTATTACTCGCTTTCTGTCTTGTGGAGGGCCAGAGCAAGTTTCTGGCGGGCTAGCGCAATATCGGGAAGCCGTCGAGACGTCACGAAAGGTTCTATGGCCTCGTCGAATGCGGCGACCGCGGCCGCTGACCACGCACGAATGTGAGCAGTAGTGAACGGCTTCCCCGTTATTGCCAGCGCGATGACGTCTGTCACCACGCCATCGGCGAGAGCACTGAACCGGGCCACAGCGAATTCATGGGTGGAGGTAATGAAAGGCTTGTCGGCTTTGCTCACTTTGCCTTCCCGATCGGCCACGACAGTTCGAACGGCGAAATACAGGGCGCTCTGAACACGCTCGTAGGCGAAATCAGCGAACCGCGCCAAGGCCTCCTGCACTGCCGGGGAACCGCCGATCGTTCCTGGAGGCATGGACAGCCAGGACGCACCCGACAGCTCCCCGTAGGAGCCCTTCTGCTTGAACTGGATGGAGAAAAGTTCTGTGGTGAAGTCGCGTCGGACCAGGATGCTCCGGCGTCCCGGTACCTCGGGGTTGAATGCGCGGAGGTACCAGCCGTGAAGGTTGTGCAGAACGCTCGTGCTGGCATCTACATCGTTGAGAGCACGGATTTCCTCATCTTTTTGTGCGCCCTTGTTCTTCTTCGGATCCGGCCTACGGAAGACAACCTGCGGGTCATCGCGCCATGCATGAACGAGAGAACCTTTGAGGGCGTCCACTCCAAGGACAGGCAGTGATTCCAAATCGATCGCCGGCTCGCCCGCCGCTTTCAACCGCTTATTCTCCGTTACCGCATTTTTGTTTCTGCTCTTTGCTGAGGTCATCTCCGCATAGTCCGCGGCAGAGGGCGGGATTCCCCGGCGAAGGGCCGAGCCGATATGCGCTCCTACAAAGACCACACTTTCGCCCACTCGCTCCGGAAGCAGCAAAGTTGCGTTGCCGGTAATCGTTGCGGCGATGAGGGGGTTCAGCTCTCCCGATACCTCCATGGTTGAAGCCCACGCCGGGAGTGCGGCCCCTTCGGTCCACTCCTGCGGGGTGTTCATCAGCAGCGTCGCGGCCAGGTTCTCACCCGTCTTCCACAACCGAACACCAGCAGCTATGACCTTCCCCGCAGCTGATCCCTGTACAGGGATCGAGATGCCATCAAGTACCACCGCACCATTTCCGTTAACGGAGTAGAACCAAAACCCCATCAACGCCGCCGGCGCACTTGCCAGGTCCAAATGGCCTGTAGCGAAACCGTCGCCGGGGCGTCCCCACCACGCTTTGGTCGAGTCGCCGGGCGACGTGGACCGGATACTCGCTGCCGTCTTCACGGCGGAAGTCGCCATCCGGAATCGGCCTTCTTGCATGAACGGGGTGCTCGGGTGAATGAGCCACAATCTGTCGTCGATACCGTCCAACACGCTGGCGACGACCGCCGGGGCAAAGCCATCCCGAGCCACACCTTCAGCTGTCTGAGGCATGATTCCTTGCGCCCGGGCGATGAGTGCGGTGACCGTCGTAAGAAAACGCAGCACTCCTGCCTTCTCGATCGGCGCTCGAACATCAATGCGCTCAATGAGATGTGCGCGAGTGAAGAGCTCATCCAACCCCACACGGCGCCGCCCCGAACTGTCAATTATCGGCAGCCACGCCAACTGGCGGATGTTGCCCATCGGACTCGGCACACCACCGTCCGCATCCGCATCGTCGTCCATCGAAACTATCGTTGTCATCGAAACCGCACCCCCAGTACATCGTCGTACACAGCGCCGTCCCGCAAACGAACGGGAATCACGTTCCGTTGCATCGGGCCACGTCTGCGTATCTCTGCTTCATCATTACGGTCAAACCCCGCAATCTCTTCCACCCCGGTTCGCTCGCCCAACGCGCTAGGCGAAAGGGGGAACGTGAGGGCAAGAACTGCTCTCATCACATTGGGATCCCGAGAATATAGGGCGGCCTCAGTCAAGCCGCGCCACATCCATTTGGACGGTCCGTCAGCACTCACGATGAAACAGTCCACCGTCGGCCGCTCGATGTGCCGCGTGAAGTGTTCAGCAAGCTCGTCGCGTTCAGTCACCGTCGACAACTGCAACTGCGTTGTTTCCCGGCCCAGGATCCGGTCATACCCGTGGTCATGATGAAAGGGAACAACAACATCGTTAGCATCCCGGAGCTTCGTGCCGGCGGCGATCAGTTCCAACTCACCAAAAGCATCGCCCAGGTCCGGCTCGCGGGCATTGAACGAGGCCGTATCGACGAGGTGCTGTACGTCATCAGGGATACGAACCCTCACGCCCATGTCACGCAAAGCATCAGCCGTGCGCTGCAACTCACCAGGCAAGTACGGCAACGAGCAGACGCGGTCCAATGCCCCCGTCGCGTCCGTTGCCATGAGTACATCGAAGGTGGGAGCACTCGTCGGTCGGGCAAAACGATGCTCGCCCCACACGCCGTCGACAACGGTCGTTGAACGCCAGAGCCGTCCTGCACGCTGGATTAGCGACGGCGCCGGGGCCAAATCAGAAACCATGTGATCAAAGTCCAAGTCAAGGGACGACTCGATGACTTGTGTACCGACCACGATCACGCCTCGCGCACTGCTGCCTTTCCCGGCGACGTCGTGAAGATCACGTGCGATTTCACTGCGGTGTCCTGCAGCCATACGCGAATGCAAAACGATAACTCGATGCCCGGACTCTGCCAGGCGCCGACCCACCTCCAGAGCGCGAGAAACCTGGTTGACAACCACAGCGATGCGCGCATCTGGCGACAGACGCCGGTACTCCAAAACTCGTCGGACGTGTTCATCCAGAAGGTCAGAAGCCACCACGGGGTGCACACTGACGTGCAGCTCGTAACTGCGTTGCGAGGGCACCTTGCAGCTTGCGGCCACCGATGCCGTAACGGATAAATGGCCGGGGTACTGAGGTGTCACCTCAATCTCTGCTCCTCGGAAGGCCTGAGCATATCGCCGGGACACCGCCGCCGGCAAAGAAGCCGACAACAGAGTCACTCGGGTATCGGTGTCACCCCACCACGCCAACATCTCCTCCAGCAGCTTTGCCTGGTAGTGATCGAACGTGTGCACCTCATCGATGACCACATGCCTGTTGGCCAACGCGAGCAAACGCACGGGCGTGTTCTTCTGGCGAAGCCCACCTAAGAGCACCTGATCGCAGGTTCCCACGCTCACCGGGGCGAACAACGCATTTCGAGTGTCGGCCAACCACGACGTGGCGTGCAGTCCCTTCTCGGCCTGCGCAGCATTGGTGTAGAAACTGTTCAAGCTGCGATGACCGTGCAACAGCGCCGCAGCATTTTGTGACGCCGAGAAATACCCGCTCATGCGCTCGAACATGGCATCCGTCGTGGCCCTAGTGGGCAAAGCGAACAGGATTCCCTCACCGGGAACGGCAGCGTGACGGAGCATCGCCGCCTCCGTTTTGCCGGACCCTGTGGTCTCCGTCGCGATCCACAGGCCACGACCGATGCTTTGAGCGGCCTGCTGTAGAGGCGACAGGTGGCTTGCGAACTCACCCATGATGGAGTGCAGTGGATCTTCCAGATCTCGATAGACGCCCAGCGTTTTCGGGACAGAAGCCTGAAAATAGGCGCGGCGTGTCTTCACCCATTCCGCCGGGAGCGCAACCGGGTCGATAGACAGAGACTGTCCATGAGCGACAGATTTGACGTCCGAGGCAAGCCAGTCGGCCAGCATGACCAAGCCAGTCATCAGGAGTATCGCCGTCGTGCTCTTATCGCCGCTCAACGGACGGTGCAGCTGCTGCCGCGTCGACCCGTTCGCCACCAAAACAGCATCAACGAGGGCGTCCTGTTGTGCTCCCCAGGCACCAGCCGTGAGTCCTTTAAGATAACTTACGGTCGGTGACGTCCTCGCCAGTTTGCCGGCGGCTCCAAAACGAGGGTGGTAGTACCCGTGATGTCCGCCCACCACTGCCCCGACCCACGAATCAACGACAGCATCATTGGCGTCTGGCCAGTCTCCCGTCGTGACGAAAAGTCCCACTGCTTCGTGCCGACGCAGAACGGTTGTGTACTGCGATGGCACGGAAATACCCTCAATGCCGCTATTGGGAAGGGTGAAATCGTATCCGGACCGTGCGAGCTCGTTCACGATACGTGCGAGGTTTGCCGCACCTCGCCTGTTATAGAGCTGGCCCTGAAACACTCGGTTGGCTTTTCCAACATCATGAAGTCCGGCGACGCTCGCGACAAGGGCGCGTGCGCCTTTTTCATCACCCGGCGATACTGCTGCCGTGATCAGGTGCCGCAAGCCAGGGCGCAGCCACTTGTCCCAAAGCTCCAGCGCCGCAGCAGAAGTGTCCAAGAGATGGCACAGAAGTGGGTATCGCCCGTTTCCCGCGTCCAATTTCCCCCACAGATGAGGATCGACTCCCCCACGAGTCTCTGGACGGTGTCCAGAATCATCCAAATTCATAACCCCCCGCGCTCCCGACCTTTGTTTCGAACAGTCTAGGAGCGGCCACCGACACTGCATTCCGGGGCCGGAACGCAACACAATAATCCGACCGCAAAAACCTAATCAGGCACAATGAGTCGCGTGGTGGCCGTAGGACACTCCATCAAGTCCTCAAGCGGAATTCTCCGCGTCGGCTCCACCGATACCTCGAACCAGCCCACCCGTCCGGCCGATCCTCACCAACCCAACCTAGACAGGGACGCCTCCGAACGCCGATTGTTCGGGTCCACGATTAGCTCGGAGCAAATACTTGACGTTACAGCCGGTCGACTGCTGATGCCCAGACCCAGAGGCGATGCACTCCCCTGCTCTGCCATTCGACGTAGACAGCGCGACGGGTCCACGCGAGAGCGTGGCCGTCGACGTGGGTGCTGATCTTCGGGTATCTCACCCAGGCGAGCACGGAAATAGGCTCGGTGGCCATCGTGATGGGTTCGCCGGCGCCGCCGCGTTCTTCCCAAGTCAGGCTGATCGGCGTCGGCGAATTCGCGTCGAGCTGTGGAGGCTCGACGGGTTCGTATTTGTCTGCGGAAATCTGGTCGAACTGCTGCGTGAGGCCAGAGTCACGTCTGTTTATGCCCATCTCAAAATTAGAACATACTTTCTAATAAAATAATAGACCGACCAACCCTCTTCCACTCGGGACCACCGAAGAGGGCTGCGCCGAGAGCAGGTGCGCCCGGCCGCCTACTTCGCCGGCTTCGCGCCGGCGGGACTGGCTTCTGCGCGATCTGCGCGGCTGCGCTGCTCACGCGCTTCCTGCCGCAGCTCCGCAATCTCGACCCGGAGCTGGGCCACTTGCTGGTCTTGCGTGGTACGGAGATCACTTACGCGCTGCTCGCCGTGGGTGCGTTCTCGTTCTGCGTCGGTACGCGCTGCGTCACGTTCAACGATCGCGGTCGCCAAGTGCTCGCGCAGTGAGCTCGCTTCCTCCCGCACAGCATCGTGGGCTGCGCGATTCTGCTCGAGCTGGTCCCGAAGCCTGGCCAGGTCCGACTCTGCCCGCTGCGCTCGGGCCGCTTCGTCGTCGGCGCGGGCAACCGCGCCGCGAGCTCGCTCCTCGGCTTCCGCTCGCGCGGCGGAAGCCGCTTCGGCGCGCGTGGTGGCGTCGTCGCGTTCGTGCTCTGTCTCCCCCAAACGTGTGCGCACGGTCGCGAGCTGCTCGCGCATCTGCGTCAGCTCGGCTTGCGCCTGGACATTTTGAGTCTCGGCCGCGGTCAGGACGGCGGTCAGCTCGGCGGTCACCTGGTCGAGAGCCTGCGTCCGCTCCCCCAGCTCTTGCTGGGCTGCTGTGAGGGCGATCTGTTGCTGCTCGGCGAGTTCGGATGCTTCCGTGGCGGCGGCGTCAGCTTCCACCCGTTCGGCCTCGGCCTGGCGCTGAGCTTGCTCGGCGCGGCTCGCTCGTGCTGTCGCGGCGGCGACGCGTTCGGCGGCCTCGGTCGTGACAGATTCGATCTGCACCTCTGCGGCGTCTGGGTCGGCGACGGTGCGCAACTCCTCGACGAGAGCGGTCAGTTGCTGGCCGAGGTGCTCGACCATGCCGGCAACCTGTCCACGTAGTTCTCCCGCGCGCTGACGTGCGGCATCGACGGGGCGCTTCTCATCGTCGACGTTCCGGGTGGGCTCGGCGGTGAGTCGGCGCCGTGCGCGCCAGGCTGCGGCGCGGTTGTGTCCCTCGTCGTCGCAGTACTCGGGGGGCCGACCGGTGCCGGCGTCCGCGCTGACGGCGGGGCGCTCGCATCCGGGGAACCGGCACGTGCGTGGCTCTATCTGCTGCAGCTGATCGCTCATAACGTCACACTATCATGACGAAACACGTAACAGAATACACAATACGTAACGAAATACGAAACGCTTTTGGGCGTGCGGTTTCGATCCGACCGGGCAGGGCGGATCGTGAGTGGTGTGACTCGGCGGCTGCGCGTCGCCGCGGGGCTACATGGCGAACAGGTCCGGTATCAGGAGGGCGAGGTTGCACTGGGGGCAGCGCTGGCATCCGCTGCGCCCTTTGCCGGTGCGCATGATCTCGACGTTCATCTCGGTGCCGCAGGCGGGGCAGGCCGTCCCGCTCCAGGGGATCCCGTCGTACTTCGGGTCGAGCTCATCGAAGACCAAGCGGGCGACCTCGATCGCGTCGGCGCGAGCATCCGAGCCGGGCGGTGAGTCCGCCACCTCTTGGAGTGCGACGTTGAACGGAACCGTTCCGGTATCGGTGAGGGGTTCCCCTGCGACGGCGCGGGACAGGGCCTCCTCGAAGTCGCTTCGGTTCATCACTCCCCCGCTGTCTAGATCCATGTCGCTCAGTCTGGCCCGGCGCCGACGTTTTCGCACGGATCCCTTCTGGTGGGCGCACGGGAGCCGAAGAAATCTACCGGCGCATCGGCGCTAAGCTGGCCAAAAAATCGGGGGACCATGAAGATCCGTTTCGCCGCATCCGCGGCAGCTCTATTACTACTCGCTTTGACGGGGTGCGCTAACAACACCGGAGGAAACATCCCGCCCGAGGAGCCAGCGCCGACTACAACTACACAGTCGTCCGCAGTAGCGCACGAGTTGACCACCGCTTGCGCTTCCGCCTTCGAGCAGTCGGAAGTCGACCTACACACCATGTACGACAGTGGCCGTGAGAACGACGAGGTCGCATTCACGGCAGCGTTGGACCCACTTTTCGACGCGTGCGAGAGCCCCGCAGACCTCTACGCGGGCGGCGTCAAATACCCATACGTCTACGGCCTGACAGATGGCCTGTACCTCGATGCGATGACGCTCAAAATATACTGCAGCGGCTACGAAGCGACCCCGGCATGCACAGACATGGATTCATTCAAACCCTGAGTCACGGTTCAACTGTGATCATCGGCCCATCGAAAGGAAACACGAGCGCCTGCTCCAACGTCACCGGGTGGAGCGACAGCCCGCACGCGAACCCTCCGCCGCCGGCGTATGTGCCCCGGACGTCGACGGCGACCGGTGTCTCGATACTCTCCGTGATCTGAACGTCGGTGAACACCTCGCCCAGGTGCTCGGCAATCGCATCTGTGCAGACGCTCTCCGGATCACCGCCACTGGAGCACCCAGTTAGAGCAAGGGCCAGAAGAGACACGCCCATTGACGCGGCTACATGGCGATACGGTCGTTTGCTCATCCCCGCAGCCTATCCACGCTCATTCGCTTGCACTTCACTCAGCATTCTCGCGCTCTCTAATCCATGTCACTCAGTCTGACCCGGCGTTGACGTGTTCATGTCCGGCGATGATTGCTTCGTCCTGTCACGACAGAGAAACGCCCCTGGCCGGGAGAGAGGACGGCCGGGGCGTTGATTGTGGGGCGCAGAATCCTGCGCCGGGTCGCGCGTTGGGCTCACGCGTTGAGAGCTCTGCTCTGTGCCAAGGCTGCGATGCGGTCGGGCCGGAAGCCGGCCCAGTGGTTGTGTTCGTCAACGACCACGATGGGTGCTGCGCTGTAGCCGAGGTCTTCAGAGACGTACTCGAGGGCCGCTGCGTTCAAGGTCACGTCGACCACTGTGTAGGTCACGCCTGCTTTGTCGAGGGCTCTGTAGGTCATCGTGCATTGGACACACGCTGGCTTGCTGTACACCGTCACCATCTCGGTCATGATCTTGCTTCCTCTCTACCAACAATTTTTTTGCCTGGCTGGCAAGAGAAATCGATAGCGACCGTGAGTGCCGTAGTGCCGGGTCGTGGAATACCGGAACGCAGCGAGGATATGCCGCGAAAGCCCGGAACGAAGGCACGGGAGGGAGCTACGGTGATCAGCCAGACAGGTAAAAACGAAGGGCACTTACAGCGCCGCGCAGCGGATCAATTACAGGTCGGCCTCCGTGCCGACGTAGGAGGTGTGTCGTTTTGGTGGTTATTTGGTGCCCCAGCGTGCACGGATCGCTTCTTCGACGACGTTTCGAATGACGCCTCCGCCTTCGCCGTTGGCGACGGCTTCGTCGATCAGGTTGAGGACGTCCACGGATAGGCGTGTGCTGAATGGCAGGGTGACTTCGCGGCGCGGTCGCCCGCGAGGGGTGGGTGCTGGCGAGGCTGCGGGGGATGTTGGCAGTGGGGCCGGCGTCTCTGCTACTGGCGCGGGCGGCGTGGAAGGTGGTGCCGGCTGCACTGTGGCCGGGGCTGCTTCTGTGGGCCTGTAGTCGATGGGGTCCACGGATTCGTCGGGGGCGGGTCGTGGTGTGCGACGTTTGCGGGATTCGAGGGAGGGGCGGTCTTCTTGGGTGCTCATCGGATGACCTGCCTGACTATCTCGGTGTACGCGTTTAGCACGGGTGCTCCTTTCCGGTATTTGCCGTACCACTCCCCCACGAGTCGCACTTCTTGGACGATGGCGCGGTCCGGGACCAGGGGAACGAGGAGCATTCCGGTGTCGCGTAAGTCGTCGATGCTGGCGGTCGCGGCTCGGGACATGATCGTTTCGCGCACTCCCCCGCAGACGATGCCGGCTTCGGTGAGGTTTGCGGGTGCTCCGATGCGGTGCCGACTGGCTCGGAACTGCTCCACGGTGCGGCGGGCGCCGGCGACGCCGTCAACGCCGTCTCCTGAGGCGCTGGAGGCGTAGAGGATGGTGTCTGCGGCATTGAGCGCTGACAGGGTCAAGGGGCCGCCTTGGCGGTTGGGGCAGTCAATGACGACCAGGTCGGCGTTGAGGCCCTCGAGCGACGTACGGAGACGGAGCTCGGCGTGGTCGGCGCGGTCCGCCTCACGGTTTGAGACGTTGCGAGCTGAGGGAACGATGCGCAGCTCGGGGAACCATGACGATTGGATGGCGAGGTCCTCGGCCCATCCTTCAGGGTTCTCGTCGCCGAGAATTGCGCCAACATGCAGGCCCTCTTCGGCCGGGACTACGTCGAGCCATTTGGTCGAGGCCGCTCGGGGGTCGAGATCGATCAGGACCGTGCGTCGCCCCTGCGACGCGGCGATCGCTGCGATCGAGACGGCGGTCGTCGTCTTAGTCACTCCGCCGGACTCGCTGTAGACCATGAGTGTTTGCATGAATTCATCATGCTTTGATTCATGCATGAATGCAAGCCTTCTTTCTTTCATTCCTGCATTCTTTCTTTCTTTCTTTCTTTCTTTCTTTCTTTCTTTCTTTCTTTCTTTCTTTCTTTCATGCATTCATGCATGAAAAAAAGAAAGAATGCAGGCGGATTTGATCATGGGGAGTGTGAGGGGGTCTCCCCTCACCGGCTGGCCCGGGACGGGCCAGCCGGTGGTTGTGGCTAGATGTTGCGGAGCATGCCGACGATGGTGGGGAAGGGGGAGAGGCTGTCGACGAGTTTCTCGATGGTGAGGTCGTCGGGTTTTTGTGCGAGTCCGGTCTGGATCCTTTCGAGTTGGTGGTCGGTGAGTCCGATGGTTTCGCCGTCGTCGTTGGCGCTGACGGCTATTGCGGTGCCGAAGATGACGGTGCGGCTGCCGAGGAGGTGGGCGAGGACGGTGGCGGGGAGGTTGAGGGGGGAGCCGTTGATGAGTCCTTCGTCGTCGACGAACAGGTCGATGTTGTCGGTAAGGCCGACGACGTCGAACATGGAGCAGCCGATGGCGGCGGCGATGTCCTGCCCGATGTGGTCTGGGTTGAGGTTTTGGGTGGTGATGGTTTCGGCCGGGTTGATGTGGACGCTGCGGATGATGGTGGTCATGGGGTTCTCTCTCCCTTGTGGTGGTGAGATGCGCGGGGTCCCGAGCTCTCGGGGCAGTGGTTGTGTGCTCATCCACCGTTTTTCTGCCCTTGGTGGCAAGAGAAATCGATTGAGAGCGGGAGTGCCGGAGTGCACGGCTGGTCGGGGGAAATAAGGGAGCTTGCGACCGCGCCCGACCAGGTGGGCACGTAGGCACGTAAGCGAACTACGGTGACCGGCCACCAAGGGAAGAAAAGTTCTTTACGAGGGCGGCAGCGGCGAAGCCGCTTCCTTGTGGCCGGCGTGCCGGTTCACCTGGTGGGGGAGTGTGAGGGGGCGCCGCCACCTCACGGCCGGCCCGGGGCGGGCCGGCCGTTCGGTTCGGGGTTATTCGGGGCGGTGGTGCTGCTGGATCTCCGCGTAGGGGGCGGTGTTGGTCCAGCTGTATTCGGTGGTGACGCTGACGGTCTTGGTGTTGGCGCGGACGACTTCGCGCCACTGCCCGCGGATCTTGACCCGGTCGCCTTTCTGGATGGTGGCGCGGCTGTGGCCGGTGGCCTGTCCGGTGGCGATCTGCTCCGCTCGCACTTTTTCCCAGTAGGTGATCTGGTCGCGTTTTTCAGCAATGCTCGGCGCGAGGCGCACCGCACGGGCCTGCTTTTGGGTGTCGGTGGCGTCGATGTACCCGCGCTCGTTGTCGTAGCAGGCTGCGGTGATGCTGCGCTCGAGCTTGCGGAGCTCGGCGCTCAGTGTTTCGATGCGGTTGGCGACGGTAACGGGGGAGTAGCGGGCCCCTGTCGTGTGGGTGGCGGCGTCGGCGCGGGCCTGGGCCTGCTGAGTGTCGGCTGTCGCGTCGAGGGCTGCCCGGGTGGCCCTGTCGGCTTTGGCTATGGCGTTGCGGTGGCGGGTTTCGGAGTGGTGACCGATTTTGATCGGTTCGCCGCCTTCGGGCAGCCGCCGCAGGGCTGCGTGCTCGCGGTCCCACGCGGCCGTTTCGGCGGTGGCCTTGCGGTCGGCCTTCTGCTCGAGGGCGTCGACCCGGTCGACCTGCCGCTGCGCCTTCCCGGCCTCCACCTCGGCCATGGGGCGGTGGGTGTGGTCGATGCTGGTGGTGACGGTGAACCCTGCAGCTTCCAGCGCGGTGGTGGTGCGTTCGATGGTGCCGAGCTTGGGGAGGCGGTCGCGGGACTGGGGGATGAACCAGGCGCTGATGCTGCGTCCCCAGCGCCACCCGCTGACTGTGAGAACCTCGGCGGTCCCGTCGCCTTTGCTGGTGCCGTCGATCAGGGTGCCCTCCGCGTGCGTGTGGGTGATGGTCAATGCGTTCATGATCTTGTCTCTCTCCTCGGACAACTTGTTTTTTTGCCTTCCGGCGAGAGAAATCGATAGCGACCGTGAGCGGCGAAGTGCAGGGTCGTGGAATACCGGAGCGCAGTGAGGATATGCCGCGAAAGCCCGGAACGAAGCCGCGGAGGGAGCTACGATGACCGGCCGGAATGGTCAAAAAAGCACCAATAGAACAGCGCCGCGAAGCGGCTCCGCCCTGGCCGGTCAGCAGGGCGGCCGCGCCGCCGTTCCACGGTGTTGCTCTCGTGGTGTGGGGGAGTGTGAGGGGGCCCGTCCCCTCACGGCTGGACTGACCTCAGGTCGGGTCAGGCCAGCCGTGGCGGTTAGTGGCGGCGGAGCATGGCGACCAGTCCGGGGAATGCGGTCAGGCCGACTGCGAGCTGGTCGATGATGGCTGGGGCGGGGCGGGTGACGAGAGCGGTGCGGAGGCGGTGCAGCTGGGTGGTGGTGAGGCTGATGCTGTCGCCGGTGTTCGGGTTACAGCCCAGCGCCACGGCGTTGCCAAAGAGCACGGTGGGTGTGCCGAGTTGGTGGGCGATGATCGTCGCGCGCAGGTTCAGCCGTGACCCGTTGAGTGCTCCTTCATCATCGACGAACAGGTCGATGTCGTCTTCGAGGCCGACGACGTCGAAGTTGTTGCACCCGACGCTCTCGTCGAGGGCTTCGACGATGCGGGCCGGGTCGAGGGTGGTCTCTTCGAGGTCGTGGAGGAACCCGATGCGGAGCGCGCGGAGGGCGGTGGCGTGGGTGCTGGTCATGATCGTCTCCGGGGTTAGGCGTTGCTGTCGGCGTAGCGGGTGACGGTGCATGTTTCGTCGGGGCCGGTGTCAAATCGGCCTTGGCTGCGGCAGCCGCTGCACGCGCACCCGTCGGCGTACCGGTCACTCGGGAGGGTGTTCTCGTAGTCGTACGTCATGATCTTCTCTCTCTCCTCGGACAACTTGTTTTTTTGCCTTCCGGCGAGAGAAATCGATAGCGACCGTGAGCGGCGAAGTGCAGGGTCGTGGAATACCGGAGGGAGCGAAGCGAGTGAGGATATGCCGCGAAAGCCCGGAACGAAGCCGCGGAGGGAGCTACGATGACCAGCCGGAATGGTCAAAAAAGCACCAATAGAACAGCGCCGCAAAGCGGCTCCGCCCTGGCAGGTCAGCAGGGCGGCCGCGCCGCCGTTCCATGACGGGGGAACGAAGCGGCGGCTGCGCCGCTGCTTCCGCTTGTCCGCCCCGCAGGGACGGCTTCAACGGGCCGCCGTGGTGGTCCCTCAGCGGCCGATGCGACGGGTCGTTCTAGAGAGTTATGTCCTCACCGGTCGTGAGGAGTACCCACAGCGCCCGTCCAGCATGGCCCACTGCCCCGGGCACTGCCGGGGTCGGAAGCCGGTCCGCGTCGACGAGTTGACGCAGGTCGAAACCGGTGAGGGCGGCGATGTCGGCAATGGGGACCTGGAATGTGCGAAACGGGCCCAGAGGAGGCGTGTCGCCGGCTTCGAGTGCACGGGCGGTTTGCAGGTCGAGGTCGTCGAGCTGCGCGGTCTGGTCCAGAACGTAGCCGGTCGCTGCGAGAACGAGTCCCTCGACAGAGTCGTCCGCGTTCAGGTCAACGTTGGCCGGGACGTGAACCCAGACGGCGATTTTCCAGAACAGTCGGGGGATCGCAATGTCCCGGTAAATCGGGTCGGTCGGATCGAAGACCGGGCCGGTGAAGACGTTGAGCTGTGCCCGGTGCACACGTGCGTGGTCAAGGACGTAGTTCTCCAACCCTGCCCACAGCTCGGGGCCCTGGTTGAATTTCTTCGCCTGGGGTGCCGCATTCGTGAACATGAAGGTCTCACTGTTGGCTCGCGCGGCGATCTCGGGGGCACCCCAGACGGGATCTCTGCGTCGGACGAGGTGGCCACGGTCGAGGTCGTTTTGCTCGTAGAGGCGAGGCCCGGCCTGTTCGCTTTCGGGCACTCGGGGATCGAAACGCCAGTCGTTGGTCCGGTCCAAATCCACGAGCGCCGCGCCATCGATATTCACCCCGGTTGCCGCGGCGAGCCGTCGGAACGGGTCCAGCAGCACAGTGAAGTGCGTGTAGTCGAGCTGTCGCACGACGTGTCCCTCCTGGGGAAGAGGCAGTGGAACATCGATTGTGAGAAAGCTGGGGGCATATCCGAGTTCAATGGCCATGCCTCAGCAAAGCACGTGCGGGGGGAGATGACCGCCACAGTCCTCACGCACCGTGTCGACACATCGGATATTCGGGGTACTGCCGATCCGGTGTCATGAGCTGGTTTTCCCGGCCCGACAGAACGCTAACGCCGGATATTCGACTAATTCACACGCCACCCATGCCGGTTGCCCTGGTGGGGAGCGCGAGGGGATACCCCTCGCCGGCCAGCCCGAAGGCTGGCCGGCCCCACGCGCCTAGAGTTCGGCGGCGTCGGCGGTGTCGGTGATGATGCGTGCTCCATATTCTTTGATCAGGCGGTGGCATCCGGCGCTGGTGGGGGAGGTAACCGGTCCGGGGACGGCGCCGAGCGGGCGGCCGAGTGCTTTCGCGTGACCGGCGACGTTCAGTGACCCGGAACGCCAGCCCGCTTCGACGACGAGGGTCGCGTTGCTTCCGGCGGCGATCAGGCGGTTCCGCATCAGGAACCGCCATTTGGTCGGCGCGGATCCACAGGGCATTTCGGAGGCGACGACCCCATCGGTGACGATGCGGGTGAGGAGGGCGTCGTGTCCGGTGGGGTAGAACCGGTCGACACCTCCGGCGAGAAACGCGACGGTCTGCCCGTCGCTGGCGAGGGCGGCGCGGTGCGCCATGCCGTCGATCCCGTACGCGGCCCCGGACACGATGGTGTGCCCTCGCCCCACGAGCCCGCCGACGATGTCCATGCACACGTGCTCCCCGTACCCGGTGGCGGCTCGCGCGCCGACGACGGCGATGCTTTTAGGGGCGACCAGTAGGGCGGTGTTGCCCCGGGCCCAGAGGGCGTGCGGGGCGCTCGATCCAAGGTCAGCGAATCCGGTCGGCCAGTGCGGGTGCTCCGACGTGATCAGCACCGCATCAACTTTTTCGGCGGCATGAACTGCCGTTACGATGCCGCTGTCAGCGACGCGGGGGAGTACGCGCCCCCTCAAGTTCGTCAGGTCCAGTCCTGCGGCGTTACCGTCGCCCTGGCACAGGAGCGTGAGCGCGTCGGCGGCTCCGACTGCGTTGATGAGTGCTCCGGCTTGGGTGTCGCCGGGTTCTCCGATGGTGGTCCAGACGGCGCGGGCGATCGCGTCGGGACTGAGGTTCTGGCTGGCCAGTGCGGCGGTCGCGGTGGTGAGGTGGCGGGTGATGGTGAGTGCGTTCATGGTGTTTCTCTCTCTCCTCGGACAACTTGTTTTTTTGCCTTCCGGCGAGAGAAATCGATAGCGACCGTGAGCGGCGTAGTGCAGGGTCGTGGAATACCGGAGGGAGCGAAGCGAGTGAGGATATGCCGCGAAAGCCCGGAACGAAGCCGCGGAGGGAGCTACGATGACCGGCCGGAATGGTCAAAAAAGGCACCAATAGAACAGCGCCGCGAAGCGGCTCCGCCCTGGCAGGTCAGCAGGGCGGCCGCGCCGCCGTTCCATGACGGGGGAACGAAGCGGCGGCTGCGCCGCTGCTTCCGCTTGTCCGCCCCGCAGGGGCTTCCCGTCAGGGATGGGGTCGTGATCTGAGGTTCCGGCCTCCGTGCCGGTGCCGGGGAAGGGCCCGGCGTGACAGTTGGGGCACTGTCACGCCGGACTGATCGTTACTCTAGGGGCTGGTCCTCACTCTCCGCATCCTCCACACCCTCGACGTTGTCTCCGGGTGCGTCGTCGGGTGTTTCGGTGGCGGTGGTTTCGGGTGTCACGACGACGAGCTGCTCCACGTCGCTGAGGCCGTAGCCCCACGCGGCCAACTGCTGGAAGTACAGTTCTTTGCTGGCGTCGGGGTAGCGCCACGTGCTCTTACTCGTGCTGTCTTCGATGCCGCCGAGGATCACGGCGAGGGTAACGTGCTGCGCCTTGGTGGGGGAGTGCTCCACCAGCGCAGCGAGCTTGTCCACATCCCAGAACCCGCCCCGCTCAATGCCCAGCAGCACGTGCGCGAGGACACTGCCGTTGGTGACGGCGCTACCGACAGCGGAGCGGTGCACGGTCAGGCCCTGCGCGATGACCTTGCCGGTGTCTTTCGGGAGCGTCTTCCGGCTGAGGAACTCGGCCAACCATTCCCGGCGCACGACCTCGGCGGAGGCCCATGCTTTGTTGTTGGCGATCAGGGTCTTCCGTTCGGTTTTCTGCTCCTCAGTCATCGGGCCGCTGGCCGCGCCACTGCTGGTTTCCTTGCGGAACCCGGCTGCCTTGAAATCGGTCAGGAAGTAACTCACGCTCGCTTCCTCACCAGCCCGGTACGCCCGAACATACGCGGCACGGCCCACGGTGTCTGTGATGTCCTCGAGCGTGACGCGTGCACCGTCCACTGTGACCAGTTCGCTAAGACGAACGGGCGCGCCTGCTTCGTAGTAGCTCGGTTCCCGGTCAAAGACGATGAACCCGCGCCCGATCAGGTCGGCGGTCGCTTCGGCCTTGATCAGGGCGACCGCGCGGTCATCGCGGGCGCGCTGCGTCGCGTGGGCGAACTGCTCGGGCCTGCTCGTGGCCACGTCGATCAGGTCACTGACCGTCTCGTCGTCACCCTCGAACTCAATCAACGCCGCCGCCTGATCCAACGTCAACGAGTGACTGACGATCGCGGACGCCGCCGTGCTGCTCGCGGCGACGGCGATCCCGGCCTTCACCGTTGCGGGCTTGCTGCCGGTGCGCTTGGCGATCACTGCCGGAGTCAGCCCTTCGAAGGCGAGTTGTTGGAACGCGGCGACCCGGTCCGCGTCGGTGACCGCTTCACGGTGGTCGTTTTCGACCATCTGCACCACGATGCGGTCCACGGTGGCTTCGTCGGCGTCGACGATGTACGCCGGAATCGTCGCCAGTCCGGCCTCCCGCGCGGCGAGAGTGCGGCGCTGCCCGGCCCGCACAATCACGGTGCCCTGCTCATCACGCCGGGCGAGGATCGGCGTCAGGACACCGTTCTGCTTGATGCTGGCGACGAATTCACGCGGCAAGTTCGCTGCGGTGCGCACGTTGGCCTCGACCACGATCAGGTTCGGGTCGAGGTGTTCTATGGTGCCCATCCGGGCGGTGCTGTTAGTCATTGGTTCTCTCTCCATCAACTGATTTTTTTGCCTGTCTGGCAAGAGAATCGATTGAGAGCGGGAGTGCCGTAGTGCACGGCTGGTCGGGGGAAATAAGGGAGCGTGCGACCGCGCCCGACCAGGTGGGCACGTAGGCACGGGAGCGAACTACGATGACCGGCCAGACAGATAAAAAATTCAAAAAACAGGTCGCGGAGCGACTCCGCGTCTTGGCTTACGTTTTGACTTGTTTATTGTGTCGATACGATCAAACAATGTCATCAACTGCCTCTCAGCAAGCCCAAATTCCGGATCTGACCCCATCGGGAAAATTCGTGCGCAAATGGGCGGCCATAGCCTCCTGGATTCTCGCTGCTGTCCTTCTCGTCGCCATCGCATTGCTTGCCCCCGACAAGATGGATGGAGCGATCGGAACTGCGCTTGCGATTTTCGCTTTCGGCATCTTTGCAGCGACAATTCAAACCTCAACGAGTTTCTGGATCGGCGTCTTCGCAATTCTTGGTGGTCTGGTCGCGGCGTTCATCGTCAGTCTTAACGCCGAGGGCACGCTCCCGCTCGTGGTGACGATAGTGAACGCTGTAATTACAGTCGTTTCTGTCTGCTGGACAACATTCGGATCGAACCAACAAACTCACCTGAGCTAGGGCAAATTATGCGGCGCTCGACAACGAAGCGAGCTGCATACCGATCATGGCCCAATAACGAGTTTGTTTGTGATCGAGGATGCCTCTTTCGATCGAGTACCGCGCAGCGGTCCTAGGGCCGGAATGGCCTACCCGAAGGTGCCGCCGCGAGGAGCTCCTCGAGGCGGGTGTCAGCGTCGGTGCCGCCCTGGAGGAGTAGGGGCATAAATCGGGTGAGGGCGGCGAAGCCGGCGGCCTGGGTCGGATACACGCCGAGGGAGACCAGGTGAGTGCTGCCGTTCGAGGTGGTCAGCTCCGCACACGGATAGTGCTCTTCCGGCGCGATTCCTTCTCGAACCGCGTCGGTGAAGGTATTGCTGTCGAGCTGTTCTTCGATGGACACGACCTGGTCGAGGTTGATCCAGATGTCGTCGGCGCCGATCGTCGGCCGTGAGCGGTCGTGCCCGTAGGTGGTGACGGCAAGTTTCAGGTAGCGCATGATGGGTCCTTCCCGAGTTGGTAGGCCTTGACGCTATGGCGAACGTGGGCGTGGCCGGCGGCGATCGGGGTGTTCTGTGGATAACGCCGCGCTACCGGGGAGTGTGAGGGGGAAGTTCCCCCTCACGGCTGAGGCCGCCCGGCGGGCGGCCTCAGCCTGCGCTCAGTGTGTGGTCGGGCCGAGGGCTGCGAGGGCGATTTCCAGTGCGCGGTCGTAGCTGATTCCTGCGGGTCGAACCTTGTTCAGCACGAAGCGTTGGGCTTTGGGCCGTCGGAGCGTTCCGGCGTAGCCCTCGGGGGCGTCCTGCTGCGGCCCGTAGCCGGGGTGCAGGATCAGCCACCTCGGGAAGGGCACATCGTCTCTGAGCACGGCGGAACGGTATCGGGCGGACGGTTTGTGGCAGCGGTGCCAAAATAGTTCCGCTTCGGCTCGTGCAGCGAGTCGTTCGGCGACGGGCCGTGGCGTCACGCCTGCGGGGTGCATGCGCTTCGTGGTCGTCGCGTGGACGTAGGGGCGGAGCTGGGAACCATCGCGGGCGGGGATCTCGTTCGCGACGGCCCGTTCAGCCCGTGCAGCGGCCCGCCTCGCGGCGGTGTCGTGCACGTGGGTTAGTGACCATTGGCTGGCCTCAATGGCGCAGCAGATCAGGTTCCAGTCGTGGCTGTAGAACTGGATGACTCGGTCGAGGTCACGCTGGGCCGTGGTGCCGTTTGTCCGCATGTATCGGGCAAAGAACGCGTTAGCGGCTTTGCGATCGGCGGCTATGTCATCGCTGGTGCGTTCGGGACGGGTGACAACGAGGAACTGGGGCATGAGACTCTCCGCTCAACTGATTTTTTTGCCTGTCGGCAAGAGAATCGATTGAGAGCGGGAGTGCCGAAGTGCACGGCTGGCCGGGCGAAGTAAGGGAGCGTGCGACCGCGCCCGACCAGGTGGGCACGTAGGCACGGGAGCGAACTACGATGACCGGCCAGACAGATAGAAAATGGAAAAGGGCCGCCGCGAAGCGGTCTCAGGACCCGCAGGGTCTCCCCACCGGGGTGCATCTGGTGGTTAGGCGGCGTCTTCGAGGTACTGCCAACGATTCTCAGGGTTGAGTACGCCCAGGTCGACGAGCTCCCGCGCCGAGCGGTGGTCACCGCGCTGGTCGCTCGAGCGCGGGTAACGCGGCCACACCCGCTCACTAGGCGCATCCGCATCACGAAACAACGGCCGACTCGACACATCCACCCGTTTAGGACGGCGCCGAAGGGCAGTGTTCATCGTCGCTACCTCGGCCTGCCACCATTCCCACACTTCGCGTTCGGCTCGATAACGATCCATTCGATCTGGGCGAGGACTCCCGCCGAGATCGCGGCGTAGGCCTTCGTGTGGGACATTCGACGAATTCACAAGCCACCCCATGGCGGCCGCGGTGCTGGCAGCGATCAGTTGATTGTGCAGCAGGACGCTTCTGCGCACTAGCTACATCAAATTCACTCTGTGCGGACCATGGCTAGTTGACGAGGTACCTCTTCAGGAACGATGTCGAGCGCGCGAAAGCTTGAGTTGCAGATGCAGCCGTCAATGTGCGGGGAGCGATTGCGTGTGCGGGTGTTTGCTCTGACCCGGCATAGTTAAAGCGTTCCAGAGTCGTCCCGTCATCGAGGAGACGGACGATGAAAGCCGCACAATCAGGCGTGTCCACCCCCGCAAGATGTAGTTGAACTGGGCAAGGCAGCACACCTTGATCAGCGTCGCTGAGTATCGCGTCATAGACCACGATCGCGTTGACGTTCCCGGATCGGGCCAAAAGAAGAGCGAGCCAGCCACCCATCGAAAACCCAACCACGCCTATTCCTGGCACGTCGTATGCCCGTCCGATGCGCACTATCTCGTGAAGAGTGTTCAATGCCATTGGAAGATTGATCTCGACAAGAACTGCCGCATCCTCCTCGTCGGTGGCAGCCCACCCGTGGTAAAGATCCGGGATGAGCACGTGAAAGCCGCGCCGAGCGAGAGAAACACCATAATGTTCCATACCGTTCAGCCGCCCGAACCAATCGTGCAGCAATATAACCAACGGCTGACTTGGCAGGCCATATTCGAGGGTCGTCCCTCGAAATGGAATGGGGACGATGGCCATGCCAACACCCTAACCATCCCGTCTACCTTGTCGATAGCTCTTGAAATTCTGACTGACCTCGAGGTACTCGGCCAAGCAATCACAGCACTTCCGCCATACCCGGAAGATACCGCCGGTACCAGCCCGGACTCCGCAACCCCGCGCACCCCTCGGACACCGCGTATCCCACGGGCGGGTGCGCAGATCCCACTGTCGTGCCCACCCCCGCTCGTGGCACCCGACTACCCGCGCACCCGCGCCACCCCCACCACGATCGGCCAAATCCACGATCCGCACTACCCGGCCGTCACCCAGCGTGAGCGCGATCTCGTCGCAGCAACCGAAGGCCGACCATTCCGGCGCAAGCAGCTACAGCAGCGACACCGTCGTGAGTGCCACGGTTCTCATTGGCGGCGGCACAATTGCTTCCGGTCTTCTGACCATGCCGGTGGGCACGGAGATCACCGACCTGGCCGCCACACACTGTGAGCCGCACTCGGGCCGGCAACCGTTCAGCTCGAACTGCCGCCTCGATGCTCACGAATCAGCGCGTTCACCGCACCGCATACGTCACGAAAGCACATGCCCGCATCGACGTCGTGTCGTGCCAACGGTCTGGCCAGTTCTCACAGATGTCGTCGGACTTTTCGTGATAGGAGTATGGTGGCGCTGCAGGGCAGGGTGCAGGAGGTAGTCATGGCGATCGAGGCCATCACGCTCGAGACTGGTGCTCACGTCGTCCATTTTCACCAAGACAACGCGGACCTCATCACCACAGTGGGCGGCTATGCGGCCGCGGCGATCAAAGCTGGTGATGCTGCGCTCGTCGTCGCAACCCGTGATCAGCGTGTTGCGATTGCCGCCCATCTCGAAGCTGCCGAAATTGATGTCGTTGAGGCCCGGCGGGTCGAGACATTTGTAAGCATCGATGCGGCCGCTACCCTTGCCCGTTTCTACGCCGACGGGCAACTCGACGCCGGCAAGTTCCACACCGTGATCGGCGGCATCATTGCCCACATCGCCGCGCGGACCGGGCGGACAGTTCGTTGTCACGGCTCGATGGCGGCGCTGCTGTGGGACGCCGGTGCCATCACCGCCGCGATCGAGCTTGAAAAACTGTGGAATGACCTCACCCGCGAACTGGACTTCTCGCGGCTGTGCACCTACCTGAGCCTGTCCGTCGCCGGGGCCGAGCACTCCCAGGCCCGACGGGTCATCTGTGGGCTGCACTCCGATGTGGTCGATAACCGCCACCAGGCCAAGCGGAATTTTCGGCCCCGACAACCGTCCGCGGCTCGGATGTCTGGAACCTTAGCCCCCTTGACCGCACTAACCCTGTTGCACTTGCGGCCCGAAGTACACCAAGCCTCGGGCATGGTGTCGGTTCAACTCGGAGTCGACCCGGCCCGCGCCCTAGACCGACTCCGCGTCTTCGCCGCCAGTCGCGGCCAAACCCTAGAGGAAGTTGCCAAAGAAGTTGTCAGCCGACAGCTGCGGTTCAACGGCCCGGAACCACAGTAGATCCACCGCAACAGCCGACCCGCGCGCTGCACCGGCCAGGCAATGGGCTGCTCTTCTCAAGCACTCGAAGCCGACGCCCGCAACTGGGTAAAAGCGTAGAACGAAAACCCGAAGCCATTCATCTGGACCAAATCCGCAGAACAAATCCTCGAATCCCTCAAACGACTTCTCAACCGAACGTCCGTCGCAGGACACTAAAGTGCCCTAAAACTACGTGTGATGATCTGGCCCAGATCACGTAGCGTCACGGATCCCCACTCAGCCCCACTGAGTCGAAATACGCAGTTAGCCACCGATACGTCGTTCCGTCGACCGTGAAATCCTGAGGATCGCCCAACCAGATACCGGGGACAATCCGACCATGCGCGCTCCTCGGATTGACGAGAACGGTGGGCAGTTGCCCAAAATCATTCACTCTCAACCAGATCTTCGTCGACCTCTTCATCACACTCCGCCCGAGCAATTTCACACGCGTATGGCGCTCAAATTTCACAATGTCCTCCAATCAGCAGGGACGATTGCTCCATTTTGTGACGCAACCCCTGCATTGCCAAGGACCCCAAAAGAGGCTGCAGCCCTCGAACACAGCGTCACTGTATGAGTCAACCAAGCCTCACCAACAACCCACACCCAACCACAACTCTCACGCCGTCAACGATGCCCCGGCCGCTCCACTTCATCACGCTGCACTGCCCTGACCAATGCTTGGCCGAGCGATTCGCCGAGACCCTCCAATCCAAGCGGGCCTACCGGCAACACTTCACCGACCGCACCAATCCCTTAAATCCCGTCCCAACCACCACAACACTGAACGTATCAACACCGCCATCGAAACGACCCCGATCCAACGCGTATCACCAACCTGATAGCTCGACAGAGACCAAGGGTCTCCCACCAGGGGTACACCTGGTGGTTAGGCCGCGTCTCCGAGGTACTGCCAACGATTCTCAGGATTGAGCACGCCCAGATCGACGAGCTCCCGCGCAGACCGGTGATCACCACGCTGATCGCTCGAGCGCGGGTAACGCGGCCACACCCGCTCACCAGGCGCATTCACATCACGAAACAACGGCCGACTCGACACATCCACCCGTCTCGGACGGCGCCGGGGAGCGGCGTTCATCGTCGCGACTTCGGCTTGCCACCATTCCCACACCTCCCGTTCGGCTCGATACCGGTTCGCTCGATCAAGGAGCAGCCCTGCGACGCCGACGATACGAGCAGCTAGGTCTCGGAGATCCCGTTTCGCCCGAGCCCACCCATCCACATGCTTGACGATCAAGCGGTGGTGGCGGAGACGACTGAAGATCGTGGCGATGTGGCGGGTACTGACCCCAAGTAAGCGGGCAGCCGTCTCGAGGGTCAGGGCGGGGTGCTGGGCGAGGAGAGCGTAGACCTTGCCGGCGAGGTGCCCGAGCCCAGGACGGGTGAAGAGATCGTGCCGGCCGTCGGTGAGCTGGCGTTCCAGGTTGGTCACCAACGACGTGCGGAGATTGAAGAGCTCGGAGGGGGGGCGGGGGTTATTAAGTGGTTGTGACGCAACCGTACGAGAGGCTGTGGAAAAGTCTGTGGAGAGCCGCCATTCAGCGGCATTGCCACTGTCACTCAGCGACACCCGGACGAGGAACCCGTCCTCCGCGAGGGCGGTGAGGGCCCGCCTGGCGGTGTCGCGACTGAGGCCGACCATCAGGGCCAGATCCCTGATGGACGCCGCTACCGTCCGCTTACCGGTCTGCAAGGTCAGGTACGCCACCGCGGACAGGATCGTACGACGAGACGTCGCCGCTTCGCTCTGGCCCCACCGTCCGGGGGAGGCCCGGAACCGGGTCAGGAGGTCATCGACAGTGTCGACGATGACGCCAAGCTCCGCGAGATCGGCGGGAGTCCGCGAGGATCCGAGCGGTGCTTGTAGTGCCGAGTACTGCTGGGCTTTGGCCCACTGGCGCTCCAGGCGCGCGGTGGCCTCGGCCTCGGTGCGCGGTTTGCGGGCTCCTCGGCTCATGTTCTTGGTCCGGTAGTGCTCCATCCCCGGCGCCGTACGCGCCTCCTGGGAGGCGTCGGCGAGGGTCCACCCGGCTGATGCGGCCGCGAGCAAGCACATGAACCCCGTCCAGCTCGGGTTGCTGCCGCCGTTGACGGTCGCCATGTGCCCTTGGCCCCACGCGCTCAGGGGGCGGTGCGCGCTGTACCGAGCATCGATGGGGCCCGACGGTGTCGTGTCGGAGGGCCTCGAGGCCGGCTTCGCCTGGTCGAGGACTCGGGTGAGGGTGTCAAGGTCGGTGCTGGTCGCCGTCGGCGACAGAAGGTCCTCGACGGCGCCGCGGAGGATCGTCGAACTGCTGCCGTCGCGGTGCGGAGCCAGCGGAGGGCGTGCTCCACCCTCCCGCGGGTTGCAGAGCATCCCATGGTCAAGAGTCGAATAGTTGGCGTGCGCCGCGCCCGCGAGAGCGGCCACGACGGCGGCCGGCGCGCCGCCGTGCAGGGCGACCCAGATGTGGCGACCGCCGGTGCCAGAGGACTGGCAAACCACGTGTGCGATCGCGAGGCGGTCGAGGAGCCCGGAGAGGGCGTCGCAGTCGTCGACGGCGCGTTCCATCAGATCAGGAGAGACCACGCCGGCTTCTTTGCCGTCGAAGTCAAAACACAACAGACGGAAAATACCCGCGTCGTCGGCCAGACGCACGAGCCACGGCGTCGTGGGCTCGGTCGGCCCGACGCGGTAGATGAGGGGGTAGCTGTTCTCGTCCAGACGGCCGTATGCATCGCGCTTCATCACGCGCACCTGGTCGCGCGGGCTCAGCCGGCGCGACAAATCCCAGGGCGTCCACGCAGAAGCAGACACGCCGAACGCACCTTCAAGTGCGTCTACTGTTTTGTGCGCTATGCTCTGTGGCATAGAGAAACCTCCCCTAGGGGCTGGTGATCTGGATTAGCTCTAACCTCGGTGCCGGGAAGCTGTGAGGGTTTGAGCTACGAAACTTGCAAAAGCCCGTCGCGAAAGCGATGGGCTTTTTTCGTTAAGCGGCTGGGATGGGCAGCTCCTCTAGCTGAGGTCGGCCGATGTCGAGAACGGGCAGTCTTCCGCCCGTTGCGGCGAGGTCGTGGAGCAGGGTCTGCATGTACAGAGCCTTGGCAGCGCCGCTGGCAGCGGCAGCTTCGTTGACAAGCTCGAAGATTTCCGGGTCAACGCGCACCTGCAATAACACGGTCGGAGCGTTGACTCTCCGCCGGGCACGTCCTGGTTCCATTGCCATGATTGCAAGGCTGGCAGAGAGCGACAATATTAATACATACCTGCGTCGGCGTGTTGCTTTATTATCCGAGCAGGTATTCTTCGTAGCCGGCCAAGGCTGAGCGAACAGCATCTCGGTTGGCCACGTAGATGACTCGCTGCCCCTGCCTCTTCTCGCCGGCGTCTGTGGTGACGGCGCCAGAGGACTCCAGCTCTTGGAGGTGCCGTAAGACTGTTTGATACGTCGCGTTGAGCTCTCTGTGGATTGCACCTGAGGTCATCCCTTCTGGATGACGAGAGAGAAGATGAATGATCGCCCCACGAACTGGGTTCACGCCGAACACCATCATCGCCCTCGTCGCGGTAAGCGGCGGAGGTCCTGCAGAGGATGCATAGCGCGGCATCCCATCATTCTGCCGTAATTGCATAAGACACCAGCTCACACTAACACTTAATGTTAGGGTGCGGGCGGAGGTCAAGCATGAGCCGCCTGAAGCACGCTCAAACTACGAGTGCGGGGACCTGCCCGCAGGAGCAGAGGAGCGCGAGCGATTGGGCGCGCGGGGGAGTGTTTGGCGACCACTCGGTCCAGGTTGTTTTATCCGAGAGGTATCGCCATGATCACTGCGTACAGAGCGAAGATGCACCCGCGTCGCTCGTCTCCGCTTCACACAAGACGCGCCGGGCCGATCGCCGCAGCTCAGCCGAGGACGTATTCGAGTGCCTGGCCGAAGTCGTGAGTGATGCGATCGCGACGCGCAGCGAGCTTGGTCGTAGAAGGCCTGCGTATGACGTCGTCAGGCGCATCGTCCTCGATGTAGCCCAGCGCTCGAAGATCGACCAGTGCGCCATGAATAGCGGGACGGCTCATGACATCACCCAATGCTGCAAAAAGCTCGGCGTAGTTGAGGGGCCGGGGGAGCAGCGCGCGGAGAACCAGGACACGAGCGGGAGCAGCAAACAACTCCTGAAACACTTTGACCCGCGCCGGGGCGTCCTTCATCAAAATCTCAGACCGTGCCATGGCACCAATTGTGGCGCAGTTCCGCGTGAGACGGTCATTTCGCGCATCTCCGCGTGTTGAATGCGAACGCATTTATTTATTTATAGAAAATACCGTCCAGTAATGTCAGTGGCCGGCGGTACAGTTCGCATCGCCACTTAAGACACCGACCAAAACCACTTAAAACAGCATCGAATCAAGGAAAATTGCAGCGTTAAACAATCGCGGCGGGGTTTTTCGGGGGGTAGAATCACGGGGCAGATGGTGGGAAAATTATGTCACCTCTGGGTGAGATTAGGTGCCTTGAGTGTATAACAGCTACTCGAGAGGAAATAATACCCATGAGTAACACCAGTCACGCGAACGCAAGCGGCGTTTTCGGTGCCGCTGATCGCGCCGGAGATTACATCGAAGACGACACCACCCCCTTCGCCCCGACACTTCCTCGCCGGCGTGCAGAAACCACGCTCGTCGCCGATACGGAACGTGTTACACCGGAGACCACGCCCACTCCTGCATCACCTATCTTCCCGGAGGCTGTCGACCGGTCGAGCACGTCCGTACTTTTCAGCAGTCCGGCCGCGGGCCTCGCGGCAGCGTCCCGCATGAGTAACCCCGCGAAAGCGAGCGTCGGTTTCCGCGGTGTTCTGGCCAGCCTGGGACTACCGGTGGCCCCAGGGCCAGCGGAAGTCGTTGAACGGCAGCGCGTTGATTTGCGTACCGCTGACGAGACCACAGTCCGGCAGGCGACGTGGACACGCGCGGTGTCGATCCTGATCAACAATCCCAAGGGTGGCACAGGCAAAACCCCTACCGCCCTACTACTCGGAGGAGTGCTCGCCGCGATCCGCGGCGGATCCGTCGCGATCCTCGAAGTGTCCGACGACCCCGGCGCACTAAACTTCCGCGCCGAAGGCAACCCGCAGCTCGGACTGGGGGAGCTGGTACGCGACGTCACCCAGATTCGCACGGCCGGCCACCTCGCCGGCTACACCGCCCCCCAAACGTCGTTCGCATCGGTGATCGGCTCCACCGGTCGCCGCGAACGACTGACGGGAGATTCCGTGATCGCTGTCACCAGTGTTATCGACGAGTTCTACGGAATCCGCGTCATGGACTCAGGCAATGTCACAACGTCCTCAGCTTTCCAAGGCGCAGTGTCCGTGTCCGACGTGCTCGTGATCCCCGTCATGAACGCCGGCGACTCCGTCCTCGAGGCGATCCAACTGCTCGACGAGCTGCGCTCCGCAGGTGGCGACTCAGCGAAGCTGGCAGACACAGCAATCGCCATCCGATTGACGGACGGTCGGCCGGAGAACGACGCGGTACGCCAGGAAGTCGAGCGACTACTGAAGGACGCCGGCGTGAGCGCCCTGCACGAAATCCCTTATGACGCCCACATCGCCGAGCGTGGCCAAATCACCCTCGGCAACCTGAACCCAGCGACCCGGGACGCCTTCACCTCCGCCGCCGCAAGCGTGGTCCGTTCTCTGCAATCCGCCGTATCGGCCGCACCCTCACAAAACCGGAAGGCCTAACCATGCACGAGCTCATCCTCCTCGCCGCGATAGACAACCCACTGGACGGGATCCTCCCCGACTTCTCCTTCGGCGGAGCCGAGTTTACGGCCCTGTGGCAGAAACTCATCGCGGCCCTCTGGGCCATCGGAATCCTCGTTGCCATCGGGTACCTGATCTTCGGAATTGTGGCGATGTCAGGAGCCTCCGGTGAGACCAACCCCAACCCTCAAGCGCATTCACAAGGGCGCCGCAAAGCAGTGTGGGCAGGCATCGCACTCGCCTCTCTAGCTGGCCTGGCCATCATCGTCGGCGCAGTCCTCACCTTCGCTTCCCCCGCCGTCGCCTCGATCTAAAGGACACACGCATGCGAATGGTTACAGCATCAGGGCGCAGCCGCTGGCCCCACGTGATCGGGGCCGCCATCCTCGTCATCGCGATCAGCGGAGGCATCGCCTACACCGTGACCCGCCCCGATTCGAAATCCAACGCCGCCCCCACCTCAAGCACCCCAACGCCCACAGCGGCAGCGTCTGGAGGAAGCTCGGGTAGCGGGGACGACGAGGACGACGTGGCCCCTACAGGCTGCCTCGGTGGTCCGGACCGCACAGCTGCCATGGTGCTAGCCGCGAAAGCAGAAGCCAAACACACGACCTTCGGAGCCGTCGAAGTCGCAACGGCCTTTTATCGGTGGGGCTGGCAGTACCCACATCCTGTGTCCGCTGACGCCGACGCTGTGAGCGCGGGCATCATGGCCTCGACTGCCAACGCCTCGTTTCGAGACCTCTCATCTGCCTACGAGGGTTTCGCTGAGGCAGACATGACCTCGGGTCAAGTTCCCGCCAGCACGCCGTTCCACCTTTCAACAACGAATGGACTCTGGATGGTCTCTGAGGGTTCTACCGCCGACAAGGTCGAAGTGAACCTGGCCGTGGGATACGTCATCAATGGCGAGCTCAGCCCCACGAAGGCCGCCGTCATCTCACTAACGATGGTCTGGGAAGAGGGAGCGTGGCATCTCGAGAGCGGTGGAACTCCCGATCAGGCAAAGCTCAGTAACGGTGGAACTCGCTATACCGGCGGTTGCTGATGATTCCCACGATCGCGTTTGCCGCCATCGAGGATCCCGACTGCGTAGACACCTGGATCGTTTGTGGCGCGGTGCGCGCGGTCGAGGGTGTGGGTGGCGCCGTGAACACGGCGAAGGGGATCGCGGATTTCTGGTCCGATCCCGCAGGCAACTCTTTCATCATGTTGCAGGACGCGGCCAAGGGCCTCTCCGATACGGTGTTGCCAGCTCTCACTCATGCGACTCTCCCCGACCTCACGGCTGATTGGTTCATCAGCGCCTACAGGGTGTCTTTTGCCTTGTCGATCTTCGTGCTCGTCGCCCTGCTCATTCCTCAGATCGTCCGAGTCGCACGCGGTACGCAGTCCGGCCGTGAGCTGGGGGAGTCCCTGACGTTGTACGCCCCGGCGTTCATGATCGGCGCAGCGTTCGGCCCCGCCCTCGGCGCATTCCTGGTGAGGTTTTTCGGCGCCCTGTCGGACTCACTGATCGCTTGGGGTGTCACCAACAACTCGCAGAGCATCGTGGAGAAGTTTTCCACGATGCTTTCAGAGGACGACGGGTCCGGCCTGGCCGGCGGCGCCGTGCTCGGTGTCATCCTCATGTTCTTCATGATTCTGGGTTTGCTGATCGTGCTGCTCATCCTGGTGGTGCAGCTCATCACCCTGTATTTCTCCGGCGTGCTGTTCCCGCTGGGTTTTGTGTGGATCGTCGATCCCAAGAAACGGGCCTTCGGGTCGAAGATCGTCTATCTCTGGTTCGGCGTCCTCGCCTCCCACCCGCTGCTGTTCTTCCTGCTCGCGATCGCGTACAGCATGATGACAGCGCAGCTGAATGCGCTCTCCGATACACCCAGCCTCCAGAAGACGGTGACGCTGGTCGTGTCGATCCTGGCGTTGTTCATGGCCGGGCTCGCCCCGGTCGCCCTGACGAAGTTCGCCCCGATCATCCCGAGCGGCGGCATCGGCAACGCGCCCACCGGTCCGAACATCGGCGCCCAGTCGATGCAGGAAGCTGACGCGAAGTATGACAACAGTGGGGGAAGCAAGCCGTCGACTGGTGACAAGTCCTCGTCGTCTTCGGACGACTCGGACAGCTCGCCTGTCACGACCGGCGGCAAGGGCAGCCCGGTCACGGCGTCATCGGAGGGGACACCGGCGACGTCGTCTATTTCTGAGGCAGCGTCCATCGGCGGTAAAGCCGGCGCTGGCGCGTCAACTGCTGGGGCAGGGGCCGCAGGTAGGGCGGCTGCCGCTGAGGGTGGTCTCGCTGCTGCGGGTGCGGCCGAGTCCTCGACCGGTGTCGGGGCGGCCATTGGCATTCCGACGATGCTCGCCGCTGGTGCCATGGCGAGCTTTGACGCCACGAAGAAGGTCACCGATTCGGTGAGTGAAGCGGCCGTGTCGCCGGTCGATGACGAAGAGGCGCACTACGGAAAGGATTCGACTCATGAGTGACACCCGGGCGGCGTACCTGCGGTACCTCGGCGGCGAGTCGGGTCACCGCGGGTTTTTTGGAGGCACGGCTTCCAAGACCCGGGTGATGCTCCTGGGGTTTTTCATCGTCGGCGGCATGGTCGGCATGGTGCTGGGGTTGGGCCTTCCGGCCCTGGTCGCCGCCGTGGCGGGGGTCGGGATCACGATGTTGGCTACCGCGCGAACGCATCGCGGCACGGTCCTAGAGCGCCGCCGCAAGCGTGCGCGGTGGCGCGCGCGCAAGCGCCTCGGCACGGACGAATTCGTGCCGTATGAAGTCGGCGCGTGGGACCAGCTGCAGGAAGCAATCACTCGCGGCACCAAGGATGAGAAGCGCAGTGCGGAGGGCCTCGCTTTGCGGATGCGGGCCAACCCGGACGGTGCCGATGGCATGGGCTGGTTGCAGTACGGTGCAAACGTCCCCGGGATAGCGTGGCATGCCCCGGTGGGGGAGCAGCCGTACTTGTCGGTGGCTTTTTCTGTGTCTGGGCAGCTGCGCGGAATGGAGACCGCCGCGACGCTGACGCGGGCGGCCAACGGGTGGGGGCATTTCCTGGCCCGCCGTGCAGCGCCGTCGTCCCTCATCAGTGACGTGCAGACGCTCACCCGCGTGCTCCCTCCCGACTCAGCGAGGCAGCAGCTGTGGGTCAAGACGCGTCTGGAAACGGTGCAGCCCCACTGGACATCCGCGCAGCGGGAGTCGTTTGAGGCGCAGAAGCTCTCCTATGACGAGGTGATCCGTAAGTCCAGTGTCGACTCGATGGTGCAGCGTCACTACGTCGTCGTGTCCTGGCCGCTTGATCAGCAGTTCACCGACGCTGCCGGAAAATTCGGGCGCAGCGAAGGCGGCCGGCGCGATTCGTGGCGGGAGCTGATGGCCACCCAGATCCGCGCCACGGAGCGCGGCCTGGACGAGGCCAAAATGGGCGACGTTCGCGCGTTGACGGCCAAGCAGACCACGGCGCTGATGCTGCACCAGCAGAACCCGCATCTGCCCATCGACCTCACCCGCAACGTCGACCCGCTGCGCGCGGGCATCGCCTCGCATGACGAGTTTTCCGCGCATATCGTGGAGGGCGTCGATTCGACGTCCGTCGTCGTCAACGAGGACGGCCCGACGTCGCCGGCGGTGACGTGGTGGCACCGCACTGCGGCGATCCACGGCGAGAATTTGGCCGTGGGTGGGCGCAGTCCGCTGTGGTGCTTGGACTTGCTGATCGGCCGGGAACTGACGTTCATCCGATCCGTGTCCTTCCACCTGCACCTGGTCCCGGCAGGTCAGGCGAAGTCGAAGGCTCGCGCTGACTTGGTGCGTGACCAAGCCGGTGTGCTCGCTGATCGGCAGAAGGGCCGGCTGATATCTGACGACAGCACCATGCGCATGTCGGCCGCGCAGCGCCGCTCCGCTGACCTTGCTGCGGGGTCGCATCATCATGGCGTCGATTGGATCGGGTTCGTGACGATCTCCGCCCCGACGCGCGATGACCTCGGGCAGGCGTCTCGCCAGCTCGAGGAAGTGTGCGCCACCGGCCTCGGGATCGAGCGCCTGGACTGGCAGGACTCTTTCCAGTCTGGGGCGTCCGGTTCCACCTGGCCGATCGGTCGCGGCCTGCGGCCCTCGGCCTCGACGCTGGCAACGCGCGCCATTAATCGTCTCGCTGGCCGTTCCGAGAAGGAAGCGATCTCATGACCCACACCGACCCGGTCACCCCCGGCACGCACACGCACGGCAAGCGTGCCGCTGCGCCGAAGGCGCCCTGGTATGCCAGCGTCCCGGGCCTCAGGCTCTTCATGACGCCCATGGCACCGGACACGACCCTGTTGACCGGTGAGGATGACACTGCGCCCGGCGCGACGGGCGTCGCCCGGCGTGCGGTGGACGTGCCGCCGTTTTCCCGGCCCGGGTCGGTGCTGCGCTCCTCGACGGGCGCGGCGGCGCGCGGATGGTACGCGCCCAAGCTGGCGGGCGCTCCGACGACGACGCGGCAGGCGGAGATCCTGAACACGGGGATCATCGGCGCTCCGACCGGGATTGAAGGGGTCGTCAACGGCACCGACAATCTCTCCTCGACGATGATCAGCCATGACGCACCGACCGCGTATAACGCCACGCCGCGGAAGGTCACGTCACCGAACGTGATCATCTTCGGCACCGTCGGGTCGGGGAAGTCCTCCTTCACCAAGACGGTCATGGTCATGCGGCCGCTGCTCCTGAGGAACCACCGCGCGGTGGTGTTTGACAAGAAAGACGAAGGCGGCGAAGGCGAATACGCCCGCCTGACCCGGCGCATGGGCGCCGAACCGCTCCGGTTCGACCCTGACGGCTCCGGAACCCGGTTCAACCTCATCGACCCGCTCATTGTCCGCGGCACGGGCCTGCAGGGGCAGATGCTTCTCATCAACGCGGTGGCGCGTATCGCCCGCGATGACACCGCTGCGACGGAGTGGGAGGAAAAAGCCACCCGTTATGCCCTGCAGCAGATGTTCGAGCAGCGCCAGGACACCACCCGCGTCTCCACCACCACCGATTTGATGCCCTACCTCGGCACGGTGCCGCTCGATCAGGAGCTGTCGGAGGGAGCGCGCGAGCGGTTCCACCAGGCAGGCCTGTCGATCCGGTTCGGCCTGGAAAACCTGCTGGAGACCTACGCCGGCGTCTTTGACGGCGAGACCAGTAAGAGCGTTGACCTGTCGCACAAGCTCACCACGTTCGATATTTCCCAGCTCCCCGACTCCGGTCCTGCGATCCCGACGGTCATGGCGATCGGGAACATGTGGCTGATGGGCCGGCTCCGTGAGGAGCGCGGGTACATCACCAACGTCATCTATGAGGAGGGCTGGCACATGATCGGCGGTCCCTCCGCGCAGCTCGTGAAATCCAACCAGAAGCTCTCCCGCTCCTTGGGCATTTCGAACGTGTTCGTGATGCACAAGGGCACTGACATTCCGATGGACAGTCCCGGCTACGCCGTCGTGCAGGAAGCGCAGACGGTGTACGCGTTCCGTCAGGACCGCCCGGAAGACGCCCGGTGGGCGCAAGAGACCTTCAACTTCGCCCCCGACACCGCCCAGACACTGATGGGGCTAAACCCCGGGAACTGCATTTTCAAAACCGGGTCCAAACCCGAAGCTCACATTCACCACGTCCGCTCGGACTGGGAAATCGAAGTGACCAACACCGACTCCGCCATGGCCGCCGGCGAAGCCGCGGCCAAGGACTGAACCCCTCATGGGAAAAGGGATCTTGGGGACCGGGGCGGTGGTGCTCCTCGTCATCCTCTTCACAGGGCTGCTGCTCATCACAAGCGGCGGGCCCAATTCCGCGTGCGCTGCCGTGGCGGCCAACGCCCAGGCGGCGGCCACGCACGAACCCGTCGACGGGTACGTCGGCGACCAGCTCGTAAACGCCGCATCGATCATGAACGCCGGCGCCGCCCTCGGCGTCAACGTCCACGGTCAGATCATCGCCGTGATGACCGCCATGGGCGAAAGCTCCCTACGCAACCTCGAGTACGGCGACGCCGCCGGACCCGACTCGCGGGGCCTGTTCCAGCAGCGCGACACCTGGGGCACTCTCGCGGAGCGGATGAACCCCACCCAAGCGGCCACGTTCTTCTTCCAGCGCCTTCTGAACGTGCCCAACTGGGAAACTCTCACGCCCTCTGCAGCTGCTCACGCCGTGCAGATCAACAAGGACCCCGACCACTACACGAAGTACTACGGCGGCTCACAGTCCGTGGTGTCCGCACTCACCAACGCGGACGCGGCGTGCGCCGCAACTCTCAGCGGGGACGCCCCGGTCCTCGCGCAGGCCCTCGTGCACAAGATCGACGCGGGGAAAATCACCGGGCTCTCACCTGACCACCTCCGCGAGATCCGGTGGATCGCCGACGGTGAAGTTCACCAGAACTGCGGCATCGACACCCGCATTTTGCAGGTGATCACCATTGCCACGAACATGTTCGACAGTGTCGGGATCTCCGACATCAACCGGGCCTGCACCGGCACGCTCCTCGGTGCGGGCGTGAACTCCCCGCACTACGCCAACGGCGGTGGGCATGCCGTCGACTTCTACGCCTTCAACCGCACACCCACCACCGGCGCCGACCCCAGCGCGCTGAAGCTCCTCAAAGCGCTCAGCCCGGTGATGCCCGCAGGCTCTGGCACCGGCCAGTCCCAGTGCCGCGCCGATGCCGGCGTCACCCTCGACCTGTCGATGACGCAATTCAGCGACTCCTGCAACCACGTCCACGTCGCCGTCGACCCGTACGGGACAGAACCCATGAAAGAAGGCGAACAATAATGGTCGACTGGAAAGCCCGGATCATGACGGGCCTGCTCGCAGTCCTCGCCATCCTCGGCCTGCTCGTGGCCGTGCACGTCGGCGCGGCGATCACCCCGACGGGGACCGTGTACTCCTGGAACCCCGCCGCCTTGGCGGGCGGTTTCTTGCTCCACGGCGCACCGTGGCCGGAGGCTGCGACCTGGACCTCGTTCGCGGCCATGATCCTCGTCGTGGCCCTGTTCTCGTTCATCATGGCCAAGCAGGCCCAATGGGCCACGCGTAAACGCAACAATGGGGCGCTGGCGCACATGGCCACCAAACGCCAGTCCGCCGTACTGCGCGCGAAAGCCCGCGCGAAAGAAGCCACGTACCTCCACCCCGACGCGGAGCAGCTGCCTCCGGGTGAGCGCGTCGGGATTCTCGTCGGCCGCGGTACCCGCTGGGTTTACCAAGGGTGGCGCGACCTAGGCGTTTACGTATTCGGTACCGGGCGCGGCAAAACGTCCGGCCTCGTCATCCGGCACATGATCGAAGCCCCCGGCGCCGCCATCATGACCTCCAACAAAGTCGACGGCGTCCAGGAAACTCTCGCCGGCCGCGCCGGCCGGGGGACGTCATTCATCTTCGACCCGAACCGCATCTACCGCCGCGAGACTCTCCCTGACTTCGTATTCAACCCCCTCGACTACATTCAAAACGCTTCCGATGCCCGGGAGCTCGCCGCGATCTTTGAAGCGTCGACCCGGAAAGCTTCAGATCGGGGCGGCGATTCCCAGTTCGATACCGCCGGCCGTGACATGCTCGCCTACTTCTTTCTCGCCGCCGCCCTCGAACACGAACCGCTCTCTCAAGTCTTCGCCTGGTTCGCCCGAGCTGAAGGGCACCTCCCCGAGCAGATTCTCCGCCGGCACGGCAAGAAAGGGCCAGCAGCCACCATCGAAGGGATTCTCAGCTGGCCGGAAAAAACTAAGGGCAGCGTCTACGCCACCGCACAACGTATGGCCTCGGCCTTGGCCGACGACGACCTGCTCGCCTGGACCGACACCCCCGGAATCCGGTCGTTCAACCCGGAAGAGTTCATCAACAGCTCCGACACGCTCATCCTGCTCTCCAAAGAAGGGGAAGGATCGGGCGGGGCGATCCTGACCGCGCTCGTGCGCGCGATCTGCAAGACCGCCGAACACACAGCTCAAAAAAACGGCGGCCGATTGCAAGTCCCGCTGGTGATGGAGCTGGACGAATGCGCCAACATCGTTCGCTGGCCTGAACTGCCCTCCGTGTACTCCTACTACGGGTCCATGGGCATCATGCTCAACTCGTACTTCCAATCACGGGCGCAGGCGATCGACGCGTTCGGCAAAGACGGCTGGCAAACCCTCTGGGACGCCGCCGCACACCGCGTCTATGGCGGCGGCTCCGGCGACGACGACTTCCTCCGTGCTCTCGCAGCACTCATCGGCGACCACGACGAAATCACCTACGGCAGCTCCACCAGCCGCGACGGCCAAACCTCCACCTCAACCAACACCCGCAAAGTCAATACCCTCGACATCGCTGCCCTCGGTTCACTCCCCGAATGGAGAGCCGTCATCTTCACCTCCAAATGCCGCCCCGTCATGGTGGACACCATCCCCTGGTTCCGCGACAAGGCACTCAAAACCGTCATCAACCGCCCGCTCCCACCCACGACCGTCGCTGGCGCCATTCCACTGACCCCAGATGAACCAGGCATCGAGGACGTAGCCGCGGAGGAAGTGGCTACCCGTGGCTGACGACGCTCTTGCCGACGTTCCAACTGACGAGGTCGAGCGCGAGAACTGGGACGCCGAAACGACTGAAAAGGATCCCAACGCCGACACCACCATTCCCGCTCAGGAACCGGGCGACGACGCAGAAGAGAGCAGCGACCAGGAAGACCCGGACGTTCGGGAGTTGTTTCTCGATTGGCTCACGCCGCACCTGCGCACGGTGGAAGTTGTCGGAACGAAACCCACACCGTGGTGCGCGCAGTGGTGGCTGCACCCTGAAGTCGTCGCGCGTTTCAAATCTCTCTGGCAAGCCAGCATGCAAGCCGATGCCAGCGTGCAAGACGGCGACGCCGGTGCAGTGTCGTCCTGGTGGATCAACCATTGGGACCGTCACGCTGCTGTGATCTTTGATAAGAGCACCGGACCATTCCGCGACTGCGACCCCGATGAAGGGCACCTTCATCGCCGCAAAGACAAAACCTCAACGATCGTTTCGGCGATGAGGCCACCCGACAATGTGGAGCTTTAAGGGAACCCCCAGCGGACACGGCGCCTTTAAGGTGAATCTAAGGGATATTTGTTGGGCATGACCAAATCCATTCAGGGAAAGAACGGGGGCGCGGAGCGCGGGACGTTTCAGTATTCTGTCGGGTGTGAAGGAATATTCGACATCGAAACGGGCGGCCGCCGTCGCACTGGCTGCGGCAGATGACATCCGGATTCGCTGCAGGGCTTTCGCGAGGGTGTTCTTGATCCTCGGGATCGGCTTGGTTGGCGGCTCGTTGGTCTTTTGGCCGCGGGGAATTTTCGATATCGTGTCGCACGGGACAACCGAATCGCTACCACTTGTCGCACTTGGCGGTGCAGCCGGCATCGGCGGTGTCGCAGTCATTACTGTGGCGATTCGCCGGCTCGCTCGCCTGAGAAACTATCTGGTCGGTGTCGGGAAGCCCCACAGCGCCTTCGTGAATGAACCGGATTTCCAGGTGCCGACGATTGGAATGGGGCATGGCGGTCCTCTGGACGCGAGTGTCGCGAAGTTCGCCAATCCCGGAAAGTTACTTCCTGGACGCGAGCGGTAGGTCGGGGGTCGGGTACACCTCCAGCGTTGCTGCCGGAGGCAAATCCGGTCCGGATTTGGCGTGACGTGGCGAACTGAGACTTTCCGGGTCGGCAGGAAAACCCCGACCTCCGACATCTCGCCAATGGCAAGGATTTCAGCCCGTAAGCCGAACCCTCTGTGGGACGCGTCTTGAGGGCGGAGGCTTGATAGCGTGACGGGATGATTACTCAAACGCTCGTTGTCGCTGCGGTGTGCTTTCGCGACGGCGCCGGCAGGATACTCACCGTCCGTAAGCGTGGTACACGCTTTTTCATGCTGCCCGGCGGCAAATCCGAGCCCGGGGAAACTCCCGGTGTGGCCGCTCTCCGGGAGGTTCATGAGGAGCTGGGCGTAACGGTCGCGAAGGAAGACCTCGCCCTGCTGGGCAGTTGGAGTGCCGCCGCCGCAAACGAGCTGGACACAATCGTCGACGCGACCGTCTATCGCAGCGATGTCGTCATCGCGCCGGTAGCGTCGGCGGAAATTGTTGAACTGCGATGGGTAGATCCCACCGCCACGACCGAACTGGACGTTCCAGTCGCGCCGCTGCTCCTCGAATTCGTGTTCCCCGCCCTGGCCGCCTAATGCAGGTCGCAATCTTCACCGGATCCGCATCCGGTCACCGTCCAGTGTTTGCTGAAGGTGCAGCCCTACTCGCTGGCACGTTAGCTGAGCAAGGCATCGGGATCGTTTATGGCGGCGGCAATGTTGGCTTGATGGGCGTCATCGCGACCGAGGCACTCAGCCACGGTGGTTCCGTCATCGGTGTTATGCCGGGATCTCTCGTCGACCGAGAATTGGCCCATCCGGGCCTCACTCGGCTGGAAATGGTTGAGTCCATGCATGAGCGCAAAGCGCGGATGGCAGAGTTGTCCGATGCCTTCATTGCTCTTCCGGGCGGGACCGGAACCTTGGAGGAATTCTTCGAGGTCTGGACCTGGCAGCAACTGGGAATCCACAACAAACCAGTAGGCCTGTACAACATCGCTGGCTTCTGGGGTCCCCTCATCGCGACGATCGATGCCGGCGTGGATGCAGGATTTCTCCGGAGGACCTATCGGGACGCGCTGATCATTTCCGACAACGCTCAAGACTTGCTCAAACAACTCACGGTCTGGGAGCCAGCACCGCATAAATGGAATGAACGAAGCACAACACCCGTGGTCCCTCTGCCGTAAAGTCTCACCAAAGCGCCGAATGACATCCGACAGCGATAGGGCGACCGTGACGCCCATGCAGGCGTTCAATCTGTCTCGGCGACTCCGTAAGCCGAACCCTCAGCGGGACCGATGCCGGGCACGAAGTCTCGCGCGAACGGCTGCCGCGGTCCCGGGTCAACATCTGCTAGGAACGAAACGCTCCGGTCAGAACGGCGGAGAACGTCTCTGCGATCACTGCTGTGACGGTTGCACGCGGTCTACGATATCGCGGAACATATCGACCTCGATCCGTAGCGCACTGGTTCCCTGCGGGGTGAGGCTCACCCGTGTGCGGGCTCGTCCGCCGTCGTATCCCCGCCGGGGCACTACGCGTTCGAGTTGCGACGAGGCCCGAGCGATCCGCATTGCGCTCAGTATTAAGGGCAGGCCCGCATGAGCCGATTTGTCGGGCGGAACGCGGTCTCCGTCAACGCAAACTGGCACGCCGCTTTCCACCGCAGATCAAACGTGGACCTCCGTCTTGAGGGTGTCTCTGGTGCGCAATCTATCGGAATCGGGCCGATGCACTGGGTCAGCACGATGCGGCCCCGCGCACTGACGTTACTGAGGCCCGGCAGTGATTGCTGCTGTCGGGACTCAGGTTCGCGTCAGCTTGCGTTGTTCGCGAGCCTGGCTGCCTCGGCCACCTGATGGTGCAGCTCTGCGTGATCGGCGTCGGTGAGCGTTTCGTCGCCGTCAAATGAGTACGGCTTGCCTTCCCCGGTTTCGATAAACGCCTTGAGACTACCGTTCACGAACATGCCCCACGCGTTCGAGCACACGTCGTAGCACTCGTCCTCGGGCTCGAGGCCCTCGTGGGTGAAGGTGACCAGCGTTCCGCCGTATGCCTCCTCGATGTCGAACCGGACGGTCGTGCCGTTCCACTCCTGCTTGTCGGCGGTGAAGTCGAGGTAGCTGCCCGTGACGAGCCATGCGATGCGTCGTGCCGGTTCGATATCGGTGACCCGGAATCCGCTGTAGTGCAGTCCGGGGACGACGTAGACGAACTCGTCGCCGACTGCGGTGGTCGAGCCGGTGATCCGCCCCCACCACCCGGGGACGTCGTTGATCGCGTCGAACGCCTTTTGCGGCGTGGCATCTACAGTGATCGTCGTCGTGAAGTTCGCGTTCATTTCTCTGCTCCTTTGCGTGCCTCCCTCGGTGGAGAGGCCTCCTGAACTTGGTTGATGCAAGTGAGCGTAACCCGAACAACTTGCATCATGCAAGTGGTAGAGTCGAGCCATGTTGGGGAAGGCTTATGACACGCAGGTGTGCTCGATCGCGCGATCACTCGAGCTCGTCGGCGAGCGGTGGAGTCTGCTCATCATCCGCGACGCCTTGTTCGCTCGCGTGACGCGCTTCAGCGACTTCCAGCACAACCTCGGGATCGCGACCAACGTGCTCACCTCGCGGCTGGATTCGTTCGTCGCGAGCGGCATCATGGAGCGCGAAGGTTCTGCCGACTACATCCTCACGACCAAGGGCCGCGCACTCGCGGTCGCGCTCATCGCCCTCACCGAGTGGGGCAACGCCTGGGCGTCCCCCATCGAACCACCGATCCTGTACCGACACGCCGCCTGCGGTGACGGCGCGGTGCACGCGGTCGCGACTTGTGAGACGTGCGGCATCGTGCCCGCGGAGGAGGTCGCCGTCCGCATCGGTCCCGGCATGCCGGCCGACTACCTCGCCGGGCGACGCGGAGGAACCCGCGCGGGTTGATCAAACCCCGCGGCCGCTGGGACTCGTCCCGGAGAACCCACTCTCTCACCCTCGTTCCGCAAGCCGGACGACAAGCACGACAGATCTGGGACCAAATCAACCGGTGGCCGAAGGTGCCGACGTTGCGTCACAGGGGAACGGCCATAGGACCGGGGGCCACTGGGTCAGCCGATTCGCTTGGCTTGTTTCAGGGTGGACGGGCGCAGCAGACACTTGGCACCGAGGATCTCGACCCCTAGAAGCTTGCCGTCTTCATCGAAGTCGAGAATGACTTCGCCGCGGCCGTCGATTTCGTGGACGTCCTGCCGAACGGCCTCCCCGGCGTTTATCCGAGGTGAAATGTTGAAATAAGCCGCATCCGCAGACCGGTCATAAGTGCCTCGCCGCAATTTCTTCACGGCGCAAGAATACGGTAACAGGCACCCACAAGGCGGACGACAAGCACGACAGATCTGGGACCAAATCAACCGGCGGCCGAAGGTGCCGACGTTGCGTCACCGGGGAACGGTTAGCGGGCGTCAAAGACGTGAGCCGTATACCGATCGGATATCTATTGCTCCGCCGTGATCATCCTCTTCGAATTCAAGCCCGATCTTTACTGCTACTCGTCTCGAAGCAGTGTTGTCGGGGTGGATGATCGCGACTAGGTGAGCGGTCTCCAAGACATCTCGCGCGTAGTCCCGGCAAGCCTGTGCAGCCTCGGTTGCATAGCCCCGTCCCTGCATCTTTGTCCGCACGTGGTAGCCAACCTCAAGTTCGGGTCGGCCGTTGACGTCCTGCCAAGTTAGGCCGCAGTCGCCGGCAAACTCATCTGCCTTCGTTTCGATGATCCAAAGACCGTAGCCGTGTTCGGCGTAGTTGCTCTTGTTCCAGTCGATCCAGGTCTGGGTCTCCTCGCGGCTCTTTGGTCGCGGGTAAAACTCCATTACATCTGGGTCAGCCAGCATGGCAGACATGACTTCGAGGTCGTCGTCGGTCATGTTTCGAAAATTCAACCGGTCTGAATGAGGGAACGCCATGGTTCGAGCTTAAGAGGTCGACGTACCCCTAGAGCGATCCGGCTGTTAATCGCTGGGAGTATCGGCCGGCCCCGTAAGCGGAACCCTGAACGGGAATGCGTTGGTGCTCAGTTTTGGCCCACAACTTCGACCTTGAAGCCGGCTTCATTTTCAAGATACGCGGCGTAGTGGTCGGGGCCTCCAGCGCGGGGGTAGCGATCCGCGTACAGCGAATTCCAGCCGTTGTCCGCCGCTGCACCCAGGACGCGGTCAACGTCGGCCTCGGATCCTCCGTGAAGCGCGAGGTGGTTGATTCCTGGCAGCCTTCGGTCGTGTGCGCTACCAGAGAGGGCTGGCGGTCGCGTGGTCACGAGGTAGACGTCCCCGCATCGCCAGGAGGTTCCGTTGTCCCACTCCTGGTCAACGGACCATCCGAGTTCCGCGAGAAGCCAGCCCCACGACATGCGAGCGCTGACCAGGTCTGCGACCCAAATCTCAATGTGGTGCATACCAATTGCCATATCGCTATCGTTCCACGAGCCTCGAGGGCCCTTTCCCACAGGGGAACCCCTACGGGACCAGGACAAGGGGCAGCTGAGTGGCCGTGACCGACTGTTAATTGAGCAACGTGTCGCGCACCTTTCGGGCCAGCTTTATTGGCTCAATGACTTCAGTTGATCGGCATTTCGAGATCAGTGGCGAAGAGCATGAGGGCAATCCTATGGATCTAGGCCCATCCGAACGACGGGCTGCATCCGGCGGTCGTTGTCGGACTGGGTTGCCGACCTGCTCCGACAAGCCCTTAAGTGGAAGCCATTGATAGCTAGAGTGCTTTCACCATTTCAAGTTCCTGCTTGCTGGGGTCGAGGTTGTACGCGGCGCTGTGTCCCGTGGGCACAAAGCCCCTGCGCTCGTAAGCCTTTCGTGCACGTATGTTGTCTTCGTGTACGTGAAGAGTGAGCTGGTCGCACTCGGTTCGCGCCCAGTTCTCAACGGCACTCAGTAGCGCATCCGTCACGCCTATCCTGGTGCCGCGAAAATCCGGTGACACGTACACACCTACCAGGATCGCGCCGGTCTCTGCATCCGGCACGAAACCGGCCATGGTCCCGACCCAGCGTCCTGATTCAGTGATCGCGGCAAGTGCGACGCCGTGTCCGCTGGCGCCGCGCTGTCCGCGCATTCTCCACTCAGCCTCGTCATAGCCCAGCGCAGACTCCAGCGTCTCGGTATATGCCGTCGGGGTATCCCGAATCATTTCAAGACGTAGTTCACGGATCTCTTGCCAGTCGTCATCGGCTGTCGGTCGGATAACGAATTCTGATGTGATCATCCCGTGAGCCTAGCGAAGCTAATTTGAGTCGATTCATCCGGCATCCTGGGCAGCTGGTTGAAACTCCGTGCGGGAACCCTCACCGGGACGTGCCGGCGGTGCGCTCACGGATCCCCGACCGAGTCGGCTGCGTCGCGATGTGGGCGTTGAACTAGCGTGGGGTTATGACGCGCGTGTGGCTGACGGAATGGGAATGGGCGTGCTGTGGCGATGCTTTTGCCATCGGCGATGAGGTCGACTTCGGTATCGAGACGCGAACGTCGCATGCTGCTCTCGCTGACATGCTCGGACCCGAACTATTCGCCGCGGTGGAAGCGATGGAGTCGCACCATGAGGAAGAGTTCACCGATCGAGTGCGCGGCCGGGTAGTCGCGGTACACGAGGTCACGCAAGACGTCATCGAGCGTTGGTCCCTACGTCGTCCCGGCCACGGTGCGCCGCCGGAATCGATCAAAGCGGCGGACGGCGACGAGCGGGCGGATGGCGGCCGCGAGTTCGGCAATGGAGCGTTCCTCGCCCGTTCCCCCTCTCGATACATGATCGAGATCGAGCCGGTGGCGAATTCAGCGAGGCTAACCTCTGCTCAGGGAGTTCGGCTGCGCATCGATGACGACGACGAACCGCTTCCTCGCGTCCAAGGGACCGCTAGTCCACCACCCGAGCAACGCCGACGCTCGCTGAAAGGGTGGCTCGTCGATGTCGAGGAGCACGCGTAGAGTTTCCGCTCGCGGAACCGTGTATGGGACGGCCTCGTCGCGCTCCAAGTGGGCAGAACACCCCCTCCGGGTACATCGCAGTCGTTCTTGCCATTCGAGTTCTATGAAGTTCCAGATTCAGAAACAGCAGCACGACGGAGCAGGGGCCCTTGGACTGACTTGGTATGACTAGTTAGGCTTGGACGAACAGGGATGGGAATGATCTGCGATGCACGTAGTTGGCTTGGGCGTTTCGTGCTCACTAGACCACGCGTCTGAGGGCTCCCTCTCCTTTGCACTTCAAGAATTTGCATGCCTTGACGACTCCTCGCGAGTCGCCTTTCGAAGTGATCGCGGGTTTGGAATAAGCTACCGCCCTCACGGCGGTCAGGGAAAGCTAACCGAATCCGAGCTTCGGCATCACGTCGCGATGGCAATGCTGCCCGATGAGGGAGTCACAGAGGATGCCGGAGAGCGGCTCCCCTGGCATGAATATTGTGAACTTCTGGAACGAATCGGAATAACCGCATCGGTCGAGATCCTGAAGGGAGGCCCCCATGTTATTCATTTCTCGCCCGAAGTACGGCGCCTATTTGACGACGAGTAGTTGCGGGGGACATCTTCCGGTCAGAACGACACAATCTGAAAATCAACTACGAGCATTCCAGTGATGAGTGGTGAACAGACGACCGCCCTCGCGTCAGCCAGCTGCTGAACACTGCTCCACAGACGCATCCCGCGATGGAGGAACCCTCACCGGAGCGCCTCGCGTTGCCCGGTATCTGATCGCATAAAGAGTTGGGACTCTCGGGGTCGTCTCGCGGCGTGATGGCTGTCGTCACCATAGTCAATACACTTCAGTCATGAGTGAGTGGTGGCGAGTTGCCGGAGCGCCGACAGCCGACGAATGGCAAGCAGTCTTTGCCGGCGCGGGAGTCGTGGTGACTGGGCTCGCTGCACTACTCGCGCTAATTCAGCTACGGAGATACATCAAGGAACGAGAGGATGCTGCTCGACCGTTCTTGGTTGTCGACTACAAGTTCCGGTCGATCCTAATGATGATCGAAATTAGGAACGTATCTGGGGCGGTAGCAAGCGACATTCGCCTGTCAGTGGACAAGCCTTTTGACGGGCATATGGCCGGCCGAGCGGACGTCCTAAACGGCCTCTTCAGCGACGCGTACCGCATCAAGCAACTTGGCCCGGGGCGGTCAATTCATTGGACGTTCGATAGGGCGCCGGACTACTACGCCGGCGACTACCCCCGCAACTACGAGGTCACCGCTTCCTACGATGACCCTCGAGTGCTGCGGCGACTTGCGTCGTGGAAAATTTGGACGCCCAAGATACCCGTGACCTACACGGAGACTTTCGAGCTGAACATCGAGCAATGGGGCGAAGCGAACGCCGACGTCGACTATGACGACAAAAACTGGAACATAAACAACCGCAACGAGAAACGCGTCGAGCATATAGCCAAAGGGATCGGGAATCTTGTTGACGCTCTAAAGGAAGCCAACGACGCGCCGCGACGGTCAATGCCGATCAGGGGTCGACGTCGACGGTAGGACAACAGATTGGCCCTCCTCACGCGCCCGTAAGGCGGACCCCAAGCGGGAACGCCCCCGCAATGACGGGGCCGCGCGCCCCGCCTGAACGAACTTGTCGCGTTTGCCCTGTCGCGTAAGGAAATCCCGGTAAGGCACGTCTAATGCAACAACGTTGGCTGTCCTTAGTGAATTTGATAAAGACTTATATAACCGAGTAAACGATTCGTTTACTATCGGCTATATTCTTTTAGTTATGGACCTTGCGACGAACCCCTTCAAGCCCGGCGCGGGCCGAGTACCACCGGTTCTGGCCGGCCGTTCCGACCTGCTCAGCGAATTCCGTACGCGGCTCTACCAGGCACGTGAGGCAGGCGAGGGGGAACGCCCCTGGATCCTTTCTGGACTCCGCGGGGTGGGCAAGACCGTATTGCTCAATCAGCTGGGACGCGATGCGGCCGAACTTAAACTGATCTTCGTCAAAGTCGAGGCATCAAGCAGTAAGCCCTTGGCTGTTGCGCTAGCCAAGGAGCTCCACCTCGCACTCCGACGAGTCCTCTCAAGTTCTGACCGCGCCAAAGCGCTGTGGTCCAAAGCCGCAAGCGTGCTGCGGTCATTTCAAATTCGTGTCGATCCGTCAGGGACATACTCCTTCACTGTCGACGTGGAGCCCGAGCGCGGCGTGGCCGATAGCGGCGATCTCGCCGTCGATCTCCAGGAGCTGCTGGAAACCATCGGGTTGGCTGCGCGTGGGGCCAATACAGTCATTCTGCTGGCCGTCGACGAGCTCCAAGAGGCCTCATCCGGCGACCTCGCTGCCCTCAATGTCGCCCTGCATAATCTCGGGCAGGATGTCTTCCCCGTTCCCGTCGTCTTCGTCGGAGCGGGGCTGCCGTCCCTCCCCGCGGTGCTCGCCGATGCGACCAGCTACGCGGAGCGCCTTTACGACTACCGCCAGATCGGCTTGCTCGACACAACCGCAACGTCTGACGCCCTCACTGCTCCGGCACGCGCCAACGGAGTCGACTGGGAGCCTGACGCCCTAGCGGCGGCGGTGACCGCGACCGGGGGATACCCATATTTCATCCAAGCGTGTGGAAGCCATGTCTGGGCGGTCAGGGCCACGGACACCATCAGTCTTCAAGACGCCCAGATCGGCATCGAGTCAGCGCGAACTGAAGTGGAACAGGGTCTTTACCAATCGAGATGGGAACGGGCAACCCCAACCCAACGGGCCTTCATGTCCGCGATGGCGGTCGACGACGATGCCCCCTCATCAATGGCCGAACTCGTGACCCGTTTGCGAAAGAAGCGCACCACGGACCTCTCCGTCAATCGCCGAGACTTGATCCGGAGCGGTCACATCTACACGCCCGAACGCGGTTTCGTTGCGTTCACCGTGCCCGGCATGGCCGACTTCATCGCGAGGCAAGGCGAGTAGCCCACCGAGGCACCTGGGCCGAGGCCGGCATCTACCCGTGCGCGATGAACGACCGTGCCGCTGCGACGACGTCCGGCCCGATTACGTCCAACCGCTCAGCGCGCAACAAGGCCGCAGGGGACTTGTCGCCTAACTCCGGGTTCATGCCCTGGAACCACGCCTGGATCACCGTCCCGCTCTCCCGTTCACTCAGAATGCCCGCCACGTAATAGGAGGTACGCAATCTCTGGACGACGTCCGCGCCCGGCGCACGGGAGCCTTCCGCCCATTCACGCACAGAGCGAGTGTTCGACACCCTGCCCAGACAAGCGACGAGCTGGGCGCCGAGGATCTCGCGCAAGCCCGTGACGATCCCGCCGATGTCCAGCCGCACAGAGTCCTCGTACGCGCGGTGACCTGGTTGCGAGGCGGGGACGGGAATACTCATGCCCACCAGTCTTCCGCGTCACGAACTTGGTAGCAAGAATCACTACTGTTTTCACGCCCAATATCACAGGTAATATAACACCCAATATGCCCGATAATAGTTATTATGTCAATTGGTAGTGCATCTATTGCAGAAGTTGCAGAATAGGACTCCCCTGATAACTGCTCCACTTGACGTTGAAGGCCACGCTTGCACGTGCGAAACCGCAGGCCGAGTACCGGTCGGACGCGTCTTGGACACGTTTCGAAGAGGGCTTTGTGAATGCATCAGTTTTGAGTACCCAGTAGGCTGCGAGTACCTCTCCGAGGCCGCTACGCGGTCGCAGCCTACTGGGTACAGAGGTGAATACCTGATCAAGTTGTATTTTTACCCGCTACGCTCGTTGTGAAAGACCTGCGGCCGAGCGCCGTCAGGGACTTGTGCTACATTGACATTAAGCAACGCGGGTAACTCGCTCGAATATTCTTATTCTTGCCGGTGAGGCGTTATGCCCCAGATGTCTACGGACTGCCTGGGGCTGCTTTTTTTAACCGTTGACGGTGGGGCCACATTCACGACAAGCTCGCGCGACTCTATGCAGACAATGATGCGCCAGTCGCGTTCATTGACGAGAGTTTCGAAATTGACGGCGATCGAACGTTCTACATTGTTGGCGTTGCCGTTGTCGACTGCGATCAAATGGTTGCAACGCGAAAAACTCTCACAGATTTCTACAGCGGCGATGCCCTCCACGCCGGCCCGATGTACCGTCGTGGCGAATTCGAGACGCTGAGACAGGCGACCGTTCTCGTCGCTGCCGAGCATGACGGTCTCGATATTGTGGTCTGTGCGCCCATTCCTGAGCATGACGTGCATGGAGATGCCGCGAGGGCAGCGTGCCTTAGTTTCGTAATCCCAAAGATTCATGAGGAATTCGCGACTGGAGTCTTCGTCTTTGATAAGCGCACTACTCCAACCCAGAACGAGCTCGATCTGCGTACCATTCGCGATCTGCGAGCGGACCGGAAGATTGGGCGCGACGCGGTTGGCCACCATTGTCAGCCATCGCGGGAGCCCTTGTTGGGGCTTCCGGATGTTCTCGCCTGGTCTTACCGCCAGGAACACACTCGCCGGGAAACTTCGTGGTTCGAGCCCATGCGAGATTCAGCACAAGTCAAATTTCTTTAGTCGATCTCGGCCTGAACCGCTGCTTGGCTGGGATTTCCACCGGTTTGAAAGATCAAATAAGACCGGATTGAGGGTACGCGGATCGCAGGTTCGAAATCGCGACTCTGAGGTCGTTGTCTATAGCTCCCAGCTCCTCCTTGCGGGCATACGGCGCCAAGCTATTGTCTGCCCGCGTACGTGAATACTCTCGCTGCAGCTCCTTGACCCGGCGCTCAAGATTCTGCAGACGCTCCGCGTCGTCCTCGTCGGTTAGAACAAGAAGTCGGCGCTGCGCGACCGAGGCTCGTGCCGCGCGATCCCGGTCAGGTTCGGGAGCCAGCAGCGTCGGCGTTGGTCCGTCCCAGTCGATGCGTGCTCCGGTTGTGTCGGCGCCAATGAGGGCTCGAGCATGTCCCCACCTGGCTGCCGCCTGGACGAGATCATCAAGCGACCGCCGGTAGTCGTCTCCTCTAACAATGCTTTGGTATTGGTTTTGGACCATCCGCCCAATTGAACTGCCGATGTCGACAGGAGCGCTTTGGGTCGGAAGAGCGAGTTGGGCGTTTGCAGCTTCCTGGAAAGGTCGCTCGGTTTCTGACTTCGCAACAAGGGAGTTTGTGTCCTCAACCTCTTTCCCCACGCCAGCGCGTAATTCGCTCTCAATCTCGAGCAGGCCATCAGTCTCAATGGACACACCGGCGGCAGTCATCTTCCTCAGCCCGTTCAGAATCCTGCGGATTTGCTTCCGGAACATGAAGATCAGGCCCAACACGATGAGCGGCCAAACAAGGATTTTCGTGAAGTCGAGGACAACTCCGATCCAATACGTCAATTCCTGTGACATTGAAGTGAGTCCTTTCCCGCAGCCAGCATGCGCCCACGCTATCGGACCCCGACCCTGCGGTCATTCGGCGCTCTACCGTTCGCGACCGTCATCCCTGGAGCGCGGGTCATCGGTCTGTGCATCCTTGTTCACCACGGGTGGCCTGTCTGGCCTTCACGGCGAGGCCGGCGGCTCGCTGCGCTAGCAGGCTGAAGCCCCACTGACGAGATAACAGCACCAGACTCAGGAATCACTCTCGCTCCGGACAGTAGACAACATGTCCGGAGGCAGACCAACATAATTCAACCCATGAAACTTCTCGGAACCATATTCCTTGGCGCGATAGCGACCACCATAATCCTGTCCGGTTGCTCGAGCACCGCTGGTGGCGACTCCAACCCGACCACTTCCGCCGACGAAGCGCCTACCTCATTCGCGCCGCCTGAAACGCTTGGAGCTGCGCCGTCAACTCCCGCATCGAGCTCAGCTTCGGACGCAACTTCCGGGACGTTGCCCACAGACCCACTCGATCCAGTCATGGTCTATGCACTCTGCAAGGCCCAGACGATCAGCTATGTCTCGAAAAGCTACTCCGCAACGTGGGCACCATTTGAGGAAGCGATCACCGCCGTCAGGGACGACGGCGTGATCGGCATTTACATAGAGACAATCGACAACGAGACAGCAAAAGAAATGGCCAGCGTATGTCAGATCGGCGGCACAGTCGGTTCCCCCGAGTGGGCCTCGTTCGGTGTAGATAGCCGGCCCTCTGATCGTGATTTCATCGTGGCTGATCGGATTTGAACCCGGACTGGAAGCGGCGCCTCAAGGCGCCCGACAGCGCGAAGAGCCCACCGAGACCGGCGAAGCGCGTGATTGACTAACGCTCCCGGTCATCCTCACGCGTACGGGGATCCTCCGACCGCGGAACGCGGTGATCACCTCGGGTCTTCGACGTGCCTCTGACATTCAGGCCCGCCTTGCGCTGGGCTTCCTGCTGTTGCTGGGCTTTGGCACGGTTCGCCTCACGCATCACATCCAGTGAGGTTCGGGTCGTGGGCACCCGGGGTACAGCACGCTCGACGGTGAGCGCGGTCGCCACGTCCCGCGCTGTCTGCGCAGCCGCAGCCGCCTCTGCCGCTGCCCGCTGCCGGTCGTCCCCAGTCTCGATCGGGCGGTCGCTGAGGGCCTGCGACTTGTGCAGCGCCGTCACCCTGGCCGCCAGCTCCGCACCGACGGGGCGCTCCCGGTACGCTGCCGGGATGGCCTGCGCCTCGGCCGGGTCGATCTTGTACCGGTCGCGGAACACGTCGACTTCGGCGGCGAGCCGCACCCACGCGTCACGGCGAGCACTGTCTGCTGGGACGTCGCCCAACTGGGTTGACCAGGCGGGCTGCTCTGCCGCGACACTGGTCCCACGTTCGTTGAGGCGCACCGCCAGGTACTCATACCGTTCGGTGAGGTGCTCCCGCCACGCCGGGTCAGTTCCCGGAGCGTCCAGGGCACTGCGGTCGGCGATCCAGGCCGGCACGACCGGGGCGGCCGGCGCACCCTGGTGGGTGGGTGCCGTTTCGATGCGGCGTTCCAACCGGTAGGACAGGACCGCGCCGATATCGTCGGCGTCGTCGAGGCCGCGTTCGTTCCGCGAGGCGCGCAGCACCGTTGCCGGGTCCAGACCGTGAGTCTCCGCGCGGCCGAGGGCCGCAGTGACCGCTCCCCAGCTGTCACAGCTGGTCAGATCGCGTGCGTCGGCATCGTCGAGAACCTCGTATACGAGCTGGCCGAAACGGATCTCGTTCGCCCGTTCGGCAACGTCACCGTACTGGTCGATGAGGGTCGTCAGGTCATCAACGCGGGCTTGTTCGGCGCGGATGCTCTCGTGCGCGGACAGCATCCCGTCGCTGTGCCCAGCAATAGACTCCAGCACCTCACTCATCGGCTGGGCCTCCTCCGTCTCCACATACAGGCGGTTCTCTTCCCGGCCCCGGGTCAAACCCACATAAGCCAGCTCCCGGGACGTGGATGCGTCGGCGAGGACGTGGGCGGTATCGGCGGTCATGCCCTGCGCCCGGTGGATGGTGGACGCGTAACCCAGCTCGACAGACGTCACCACGTACTCAACTGGCAGGGTGATGCGGCCGCCGTGTCCGGTGTGCGTGACACTCAACGCACCGTCCGCTTGGACTCTGTCGACCGTCCACACGTCACCGTTCTTCACCCGGTCCGTCCCGCGCCCGGTGCGGAGCGTCGCGTCGTTCAGGCGGGTGACGACCCGGTCGCCCCGATACGCGGCGAGGCCATCACGCAGCTGCGATGACGACTTCCCGCGCACGATCCCTGAGCTCATTCGGTAAGCCTGCGCTCGGCTGTTGAGGTCAGCGACCGTGACGTTTTTCTGCGCGAGCATGAGGGCGTTCTTGCCGGCCTCACCGTCGTGCTGCCACGCCGCGAATACATCCCCGGTCATCCTCTCGATACTGCCACCAGTCACCCGCTCGTTATCGACGTACCAACGAAACGGGTCGCCCACCGTCGCAGGGTCACGGAGCATCCGTGATGCTTCGCCTTCCTCGGGCGCCGTGAACCGGTGAATCTCCTCCAGCTTGATCGACCCGACCTCACGCTCGAGCAAGCGCAGTGCGCCGCCGGATTCAACGGCGGCCAATTGACGGTCGTCCCCAATCAGGCGCACGTGAGCGCCGTGCCGCTGCGCGATGCCCGTGACTTTCGCCAGATTCATCGTCCCGGCCATGCCCGCCTCATCAACGACAACAATGTCGCCCGGGCGGAGCACCAGATCGTCCGGGTGGCCGCTGCCTGACGCCACATCTCCGTGCGTTTCGTACGCCCGGATGAAGGAGTGAATAGTTGCGGCTGGGACGTTGACGGTGTCACGGAACACCGCGGCGGCCGTCGCCGACGGCGCCAGACCAATCAGGCGCCCGCCGGCTTGTTCGGTGGCCCTGGCCGCCAACGCGAGGGCCGTCGTCTTCCCTGCCCCGGCAGGGCCCGTGCCGACGATGAGCAGGGTTCCCGATGTCGTGAAATCACGCGCGAGCGCGCGCTGGCCAGCGTCCAGTGGACCCGGGTGCGCCGCCGCCGTCCGGTCAAATTCGGCCACCGACACCGGCGACAGCGACCGGGTGCGCCCGGCGGCGAGGAGGGTGTCTTCGGCGGCGAGAAGGCCCGCGGAGGTGAACAGCATCCGGCCCTTGTGATCGTAAATACTCGCTCCGTCACTGCGGGTCAGCGGTTGGAACGAGCCGTGCGGTGCCGGCGGTGTCACGGCGATGGAGTCCGTATCTAGGGCGCGGCGTGTGATCAGCTCGACGGTTCCCTCTACGACCTGCCCATGAAGGCTTTCCTTCTGCACCCACCGCCGCGCCTCAGCTTCGATCATGTGCGGACCCCACACCGCATGATGTTCTGACACGGTTGCCACCACGTCCCGCGCCGCCCGGTCGACATCGACCAGGCGCGGCCCGCGCCCACGTGACTCATCCGCGACCACGCGGGCGCGGGCCAACAGCGCAGCCACGGTGTGCGCGCCGACGCGCGCAGTGGCTTCCGTTATCCAGTGCGCGCGCAGCGCAGCGAGGGATCGGGCGTGCGGTTTGGCGGGGCGTGTTTCGAGTGTGGCCTGGTCGGCAAGTTTGATGCGGGCAGCCGCGTCGGGGCTGCGCCCGTGACTGTCACGGTAGTCCTTCTCCAGCTCACGGACGGCCTTCTTAATGTCGGCCGAGCGGGTCGAGAACTGGGACGTCAAGCGGTCGTGGATTCCCGCGATCTCCACCACGGGGCGCTTACCCGGGGTTACTTCGCGCAGCTCCGTGACAAGGCCTAGAGCGTCGGTGACGTTCTCCATCACGCGCTGATTGTAGAACTCTGACGCGGCCACGCCCTGGCGGTGCAGGAGCTTGGAGTCGATCGTGCGCCACTTCCCGTCACTGCCCTTGACCTTGTTCGCCACCACCAGGTGATCGTGCAACTGCGGGTCGCCGTTTCGGGAATCGTAGTGCCGGAACCGCGTCGCAATCAGGCCACCCTCAACGTCGATCTGCGCGACCCCGTTCGTGCCGGCCCGGGTGGCGATCGCCTCACGCTCGAGGTACAGGACAGTGTCCGCGATCGCGGATTCCTGGGCCTTCTCGATCACCGTGCGGGTATCGTCATCACCCAAACCCCAGAGCACAGACACGCTCTTGGCCGGGGAGAAAACCAGGTCGAACCCGGCGACGGCTTGCTGCGTCGGACGCGTCGCCGCGGTGATGAACCGGCCCAGCTCTTCCTTGTCCGCCGGCTGCCGACCCTTCGCCTCCCGAAACGCCTGCCCACCCTCACGAGCCCGAATCACCCGCCGCTCGGTCACGTTCGGCTCGCGATGATTCATCCGCGTGAAGTCACCGTAACCGGCCTCAATATTCGCGCTCAGGTCCGTGCCACCGGTGCTGTACCCGTAGTACGCGCGGCCCAGCTTCACCGCATCGTGCGCCTCCGCCGCCGTCTTCCCCTGAGCCTGCAAAGCGATGATCATCGCTTCAGCATCCGGGTGCAGACCCTCACCGTAAAGAGCCTTCATCTGCTCCTCAGTGACGACACCGGAAACACCCAGCGTGGCCACTCCCCCGCCGACCCATATGCCGGGAGGGTTACCGTCGGCGGTGTAGTAATCGCCCAGCTCGCGGCCGCTCTCGCGCCGGGCATCACCGGTCGCAACCTCGTTCGTGTAGTAGGCATAACCGTCTCCCGCAGAGAGGATATGCACCGTCATCATGAAAATGACTTTACCTCGTTTATTACTAATGCCAGAGGTGTGACAAAACGATAGACGAAGAATGAGGATTGAGATTGGCCACAATCGGAAAGATTGTGCGGTTTCGACGCGGAGACTGCAGGAGTGAGGAAAAGCTGTGAGGGACGATCAGCGACAACGAACGATGCAGTCGATGTGGCGAAACCGAGAGGCTTGCGCACGTGGGCCGGGCCACCCGACCTTGGGTGACCTGGCTGCCCTTGCGTCTTCGGGCGTGCCTGCATAATGGAGGTCCAGCCATCCGAAGGAGCTCATCATGGCCGACGTTCGCAAGTCCGCAAAGCAAACCGCCGCTCGCACACGCGCACGCGAGAAGGCGGCCGAGTTCCGCGCAAAACAAGACAAGCTCGAACAACTCGCCACCGACTACTTCGTGGCCACCGACTCCCTCGAAGAAATCGAAGCGTCCGCACAGAAAGAAATAGCCGCAGTACGTGAACGCGCAGCGAAACGGAGCAAGGCTGCACAGACCAACGCTGACGCGGTGATCGCCTCCATGCTCGCACTCAGCACGCCTCGCGGTGAGGTTGCCGACCGCCTCGGCATCCCCGCCCGCGACGTCAAAAAACTCTCGGCCGGCCCGGATGAAAGCCTGCGGCAGGAGACCAAAGAGACAGAGACCATGTCGGCGGTTTTGTAGGGATACAGCTGGATCCCAGCGAATCACGCTGGGCAGTTTGCTCTCAACGTCTTGTAGCCCGTGGAATACAAGACGCCTCACACCGCGCGCCGCTGTTCAATTTTGTCGCCAGGTCGCGCCCGACCACCGTGCAGAATTATCCGTGCTTGCCCTGCTCTTCGTCGGCCCAGCCAAAGGCCGCGGTGAGCTCATCGGCGGCCGGGAGCGCGTTCTTCTCCGACGGGGGCAAGGAGTCATATGTATATGTCGACACGGCCATTGGAGAGCCCGAGCGCCCGAGCGCGTACCGAACTGTGTGATCGTTGCGATCGCCGCAGATGAGTATGCCGACTGTGGGTGCGTGACCCTCTCGGCGGAGCCGATCGTCCACGAGCGAGACGTAGAAACCAAGCTTGCCGGCATGTTCCGGTTGGAACTTCCCCGTTTTCAGTTCGATGACGACATATCGCATTTGATCAATGTGGAAAAAGAGTAGATCGAGATAGAAATCGTCGCCACCGACGTCGAAATGAACTTGACGCCCTACGAATGCGAACCCCGTTCCCAGCTCCCGAAGGGTATCGACGATGCGGTCCATAAGTGCTTGTTCGAGGTCACGCTCAGCCGCATCTTCCGTCAGCTCCAGGAAGTCAAACACGTACGGGTCCTTGGAGAGCTGCTTGGCGAGCTCGGAATCCGCCGGGGTCAGCTCGGCATTGAAGTTCGACGGTGCTGAGCCTGATCGTTCAAGAGTGCGATTCTTGATCTGGTTGAGTAGTACGTCGCGGGACCAACCGTTTTTCACGGCCGCCGCGACATACCCATCGCGAGTGCTGGCATCGTTAAGCTTGTCGAGAATGAGACGAATGTGGCCCCAGGGTAAAAGTCCCACAAGCTGTGGGACTTTTGAATCAGCTGGCCAGGCTGTCGCAAGCGCCCGCATGTAGAACAGATTGCTACGCGATAAGCCCGTCATGTTAGGGAACTCCCGTTGGAGATCCTGCGCCAGGCGATCAATGACTCCAGCACCCCACCCTTGTTCCTCTTGCTCGGTGAGGATAGCCCGGCCGAGGGACCAGTACAGCTCGATGAGCTGCGTATTAACCGCACGATGCGCGCGACCCTGAGCCACGCGAACGCGGCGTTTCAGCGCCCCTAGAAACTCGGGGTAACCATCCGGGAGAGATACTTCGCGACGCGCCATGCCCTAATTGTCTCGTACGGCGGCGCCTCAACATCTCCCGGGCCAGATCGAGCCGAGGTCGTCTTCGGCATGAATTCTCGTGCTCGACCTGCCCGCTATACGTGGGCAGCAAAAGAGCGAGCAGCGCCCAGCAAACGGGGACGCGCATGCTCGTCTGTCTGCGCGTACAGCCACGCAGCAAGGGACCTTGTCAGGAGACGATTTGGTCCGTGCACGGTCGCTATGTCCAGGCTGTTGACACCGATTTCCGATAGAAGTCGAGAGCTGCATTCCTCGTTAGATAGGTGTGGGTTGCCGGAGCGTAGATGTCCACAAAAGACAGCGGATTCGACAAGGTCAAGGCACGCAAACGCCTATCTAAACGCCATGACCGAGGCACCTCGCCCGGACCTGGCAAGCCGGCATCCATGCCAGCTGCCTAGAGCTTGGCCAAGAGCGAAGCGGACGGCCGAAACTACGCAAGGGTCTCGGCGTACGCGCCCTCCTGACTCGTAGCCGTATACAGGATTGGCACCCGCCACGTCGAAGCGATTCCCACTTCGTTCAAGCAGTGAGTGCATCGACAGCATTGATCTGCGAGAAACGCAGCTGTGGAACTTCACGCTCGACCCGCCACAACTGGTGCGGTGGTTCAACGAGGCGGGGCTAGCCAGCATTGATGAAAGCCCGTGCTGCCGCCATGACGTCACGCGCTCGCCCGGTGGACAGCACCTCGGCCGGCGACTCGTCATCCAGCTGAGGGTTCATCCCCATGAACCACGCACGAGCCACCTCGGGCGATTCCGCCGACGTCAGCAACTCAACAACTTGGAACGCATCGCGAAGCAGTTGCTCACTCGCTTGCGGCGGCCGAACCGTTCCGTTGGCCCACCGCGTGAGAGTCCGCGCGTTCTTCGAAACGATCACTCCAAGAAGCGCCTGGCCCAGTTGGGCCTGCAAGGCACCAACAATGTCACTGATTCCAAGTTCCACAGCCCGAGCATGCGCCTCGCTGACGATGCGGGCACGCGGCACCGCTTGCACAGCAAGATTCGTCAAACTACCCACCTCCAATGGTCCATTAACGGCAGTCTAACGTCTATCTGTTTGTCGGGCAATATGTCGGGTGATATGACCGATAATAATGATTATGTCAATAGGCAATGCATCTATTGCAGGATTTCCAGAATGGGCCTCTTTTACGGGGGCTGCGCCGACAGCCCCGAGCGACCCGCTCACGGTCACTGGGTTACTACCCCCGACCTGCGCCTGCGTGAAATTCGTACTGAACACGAGGCCTACGCCTCCGCAGCGGCAGGGTTGGCCAGGCGTTTGTGACGAATACCCAACGCGATGCTGTCAGAAATGTCGCGGACAAAGAACAGGTCACACAAACAGACCCATACAAACTACCAAGACGCTGATAGTCCTGTCGGATGCGCTAACGCTTCCATGTTCAGGGCCAAAATGGCCTCCATGGTACACATGTCACGAGCCTCGCTGGTGAGCGGAGCATTCGTAGAACTCGCTGACGCACTGGTCGGAAACTACGACGTGCTCGATCTCTTGCGCACTCTCGTCGATCAATGCGTTGTGTTGCTAGACGCCACCGCAGCGGGCCTGGTGTTGGTGGATCAAAGCGGCCACCTACAGGTTCTAGCCTCTACCAGCGAAGAAAGCTACATCGTTGAAATAATGCAGCACAGAGCCGGAGCCGGTCCCTGCGTTGACGCGTACCTATCCGGCGAGGTGGTCACACTGAGCGACATTGAAGCAGAAGGACACCGATACCCCGATTTTCAGGCGGCTGCGCTAGCCCAAGGTTTCCAATCAGTTCATGCAATTCCGATGCGCTTGCGCCCGAATACCATCGGAGCGCTGAATCTGTTCCGAACGCACAAAGGAGTGTTGAGTGATGAAGACGCGACAATCGGTCAGGCACTGGCAGACGTCGCCACCATCAGCCTCCTGAATGAGAGCACGGCTCGAGAGAATGCGACGGTGAATGAACATCTACAACGAGCACTGAACAGTCGTGTCTTCATCGAGCAGGCCAAAGGCGTCATCGCCGAACGCAATAGCATCAGCATGGACGATGCTTTCAAGCGCCTCCGCCAGCACGCCCGGTCACGCCAAGAGCCCATGCACACCAGCGCAGCAAACATCATCAATAACCTCATCATGATTTAAGCTCCGGCCAGCTGGGCGGCCGGCCGGCCGATTTTCGGGGCCCTGCTGACGGTGCCGACAATTGACGTGATCCCGGCACTGGACCAAGAGCTTGGACAATTGTTCCAGCGTTTTCTGGTGTGGGCGTCAGGAAAAGTTCGGTTTGGCCGATCACGCACGTCGAGGCTGATTCAAGGCCACTGTGTTGTTGCTGTCGAGCTGCGGAGACAGCCACAAGCGTCAAGCACAGCCATGGAGCCGTGGTGGCCTTGACTGTGCCGGACCTGGCCGCGTTCATCTACCGCCAGCCTAAATAACTTGACCAGATCTCAATCCAAAGTTGTTTCATTGCCTCACCCTTTCGGGGGGGGCGGCGCAGATTCAAACATCCGTAATATAGGAATTTAAAACTGTGATCAGACTGTGAAAACGTCCTAGCGCTGTTGGCTGGATTGCTTGGTTCCCGCGCGACCGCGTGGGTGAGAACCCCGAAATGACGGAGCATTCCATGTCAATGTTGAATCCTGATTTGGTTCTCCTATCCGTACACCGCCACCGAATCGCCCTCCGGTGACTTTCGATCCCCCCTCCGAGTCGCGTTTTGCGGCGGCCAGCCGGTTTATGACGGCGCAGACTTGGTGGATAGCCAGCGAATTAGTTCGCCGGCATCCACATCTACTCATGACGCGCATCACAGCTCAAGACGACGGCCCAATAGTGCTGCTGCATGACGAGCAAGATGGCATGCGCATTCAATTCGATTTGGAACGCGGCATCAGATTTGTGGTCTTGGGTGAAGCCGTCAACATTGGGTGGCGACGCATTGTTAACTCGGACAGTTCGCACGAGATCGTAAAGATGATCGAGTTCGCCACGGGTCTTCAGGCACCCGGAGTCACGCCCAACACCACGCCTCGTGCCCTCGTATACAGACTGATCAGTAGCTTCCTGACGTCGGTCGTAAACGACCCGAACGAATGGAACGTCGTACTGGCGCCCATGGCCATTGACGGCACCAACGAACCGAGCGCCGGGCAGTTTCTGCGCATGTTTCCGTCAACAAGAGCAGCTGTAGCACGCTACACAGCACTGACCCAGACCCGACTATTCAACGGTGGCACACGGCTCTTCCACCAGCCGTTTTGGGCCCTTATCCGGGACCTTGAGCCTGTGGCCATTCTCGACACCGCCGGGGTCATCCACACACGCGAGGGCGCCGTGCCCTTGATGCCAATCTTCACAGAATCAGGCGGTCGGATGTCAACTACCACGGCGTTCGTGCTGGGAAAATTCCAGCCCTGACTGACCACTCCAACCTTTCGCTGACCTTCACGTCACGTTCTGCGATTAAACCTTTACACGCGAAGCGGTGAAGCCACCCATTCCACTGCGAGGACATTCAGGGCGGCACGGCTGATTCGCGGCCCTCATTCGAGATAATCCACGAGATTGTCGGGAAGGTGCACCGCAATCTGACGCCTCACGCCGCCAACATTCCACTCTGGAAGTCATTCAGGTGTGCCGTACTCGCGTGGACTGTTTGTCGAGGAAATAACAGGTCAAGCGGCAAAATGGCGACTGCTAGGCTGACTGCATGTTACGCCGCAGCCTAATCACGCCGACCGTTTTGCTCGCCATCGCGGTTCTCAGCGGATGCACCGTGGGCCCCCGGTAGAACCGTCGCCGTCAGGCGCACCGACACCAGAGGCAGCGAGCGTTTACACCTGCGACGACATTGCCGCCCTTGATGATGTGGCGCCCGTTTTCGTCACCGCCGACGGAACCACGCCGCCCCCGGTTGCCGCGATCCAGCCGGCCTTATCCCTTAACGAGTACGCCGTGCCAGCCCTGGGGGGTTTGTCCTGCTCCTGGCGGGTCGGCCCCGCGGTCGGCAATCCGATGCAGGACTCCCTTGCGACCGACTGGGCATACGTCAGCGTCAAGGTCGTTCCCGGCGGCGCCGACTCTTGGGCGCCCTACGTGGTGGGCGACGGCTTCTCGCTCGGCGACGGCCCCTCCGGCACCCCGATGACCATCGTAGGCATTGAAGCGGCGACTGGGTGCGGCATCGAACCCGGCTGCTTCATCAGCGCGCCGGTCGGCGATGACTGGGTCGAAATCGTGCTGAGCACGCGCTGGAATAGCCTCGACGGTGGATATTATTCCGGGCTGACGCCCGACGCGATCCTGGCGCAGATGCAGCCGCTCGCGGCATCCGTTTTCACCGCTCTGACGGATGCTCACCCCGGCCAGTTGGTTTGGCCGGCGGTCGATCTGGTCGAACGCGAACCGGACTGCACCGGCGCGCTCGGGTCGCAGGGCATCGCCACAGCCCTCGGCGTCGACTCACTCGAATACGAAGTCCGGTCCCAATCGACCGTCGGCACGACGTATTTCGACAACTACGTGGCGCAGCGGTCGGGAGTATTCAGCTGCTCCGTGCAGGTCGACGGCGTCCCGGTCGACTTGATCGCCGCCGGCCTCCTGGGTACATCGGTCACGGTCGGCTACGACCTGGCCGGACTCATCGACACGATGGTCTCCACGCCAGACAGCCAGGCCGCCCTGCCGACGGTTGCCCTGAAGGGCGCGGTCGAGGGTGAGCACGCCGTGCAGATCTGCACCGACATCACGCATTTCTGCATCGTGTTTTTCTCACTCGGACAGTCGGCCTACCAGGTCCAGTCGAACAGTGACACAGTAGCGATCGCCGAAGCGATCATCGCAGAGGCCCGCTAAAAGCGTGGAGGCGGCTTCAGACAACACAAACTGCATCCGCCGCCGTGCAGCCCGACCGCCCTCGCGCTTTCCCCGTCAGCGAAGCCGACGGCGCGGATGAAGTCGCGCGAGCGTGATACGGACAGCATCAGCTCAGATAGCCGCTCATGTCGAACGGCTCAAGCGCGGCATCGCCCCGAGCGCGCGACGGATGACGAGGGTACCCTCCCCCGAGAGGCTCCCCCAGTGACACCCAGTCACACCCCGCGGTGTCCGTCACCCGCACGATGTCCTCGAGCAGCGACGGCAGATATCCCCTCGTGTCGATGAGCCCTCCCCATGCGGCGAGAAGCGTCAACGGCCGACCGTCGATCAACTTCGCAATGTGGCGCTCGTTCTCCATCTTGAGCAGCGGGTTGCACACGCGGTCAAGCCCCTTGGGGTCCGTCGAGATCTGCGGGTAGAGGTTCAACATGATCCAGCTGTCGAACCCATCGCGCGCTGCGAAGCTTGTCACGCGCCTGACGGTCGGGTCGGGATCTCCCGGCACCGCAGTGCTCGGGTTCACGCCAAAACAAATGAGGGTCTTCAGACCCACCGTGCCCAAAGCGAAGCGCGCGGTACCGTCCGCACTCCGCTCGTAGATCCATTGCACGCTATTCACGACCGGCGACATCATGACCGGCCTTTCCCGGCGTCCATCGATCGATAGAATGGCCCCGCATATCGGACTCCGTCGGGACGTGACCCGGGCGAAAGGCTTCAGCATATTCAATGCAGTTCATACCCCACATTCCCATATCAGGGAGCCTCCGGTCGTCGGACGCGGTTCGCGCGCTCACCTAGTGCCTCGAAACTCACGTGTTTCGAGGCGCTTAGGTTTCGAGACAACTGTCAACGCATCGTGCGCGAACGGGCGAACTTATGCTTGGCGGATGGCACGGGTGAAACCTGCGGCGAAGAGGGCGGTAAGCGCCCAGCCGGCGACCGTGAGGAACACCCCGATCCAGCCGACGGCTTGACCGCCGACGGTAGAGGTGAGGCGGCATGCTGATCCGGCGCCGGTCGACACCAGCGGGATAGTCGTGTCAACAGCGATCTGGAATGTCTGGATGCTGGTGCACGGAGTGCTAATTAGCTCGTGTGTCGTGCTAGTCGTGACCACAGCCAACGCCCCTGGCACGAAGGACGTGACAAGGACCGCGATCAGCAGAATACCGGCGACGCCGATCAGTGCACGCCAGGGCTGGTACCCATACCCGAGGGTGAGTTTGGTGAACCGGGCCCATGCTTTCGCGCGACCGGTCAGGGTGCTGCGTTGGACCTGGTCGTCACGTTGGGCGATGAGGGCACTGCGGGCGTCCGCATCGTGGCCGGCAGCGCGCGCAACGGCAGCTAACTGCTGGTACGGTTGCGCCGCGTAGGAGGCCGTGCCGTCCCGCAGGAAGTCCAGCCACCTCGTAAACCTCGCCGTCGGGTACCCGTCATAGGTGAGCCCATCAACCACCCACCCCGTGCCGCCGATGGCCCGGCCCACAGTCTCATCAGCCACCCATAGCCCACCGGTGATCTGCGCACCCACGAAACGCACCGCACCCCTATCGCCGTGCCCGGTCGCCGTGAACCCGTCATCAAGGACCATGTCGCCACCGACACTCACCCCGTCGGCGGCAAGGGCGGGACCGGTCTCATTGGTCAGAATCGCACCACGCAAACTCAACTGCGTGGTGATCTGCGCACCCAAGAGACGCACCGCACCGTCATCGCCGTGCCCGGTCGCCGTGAACCCGTGATCAAGGACCATGCCGCCACCGACACTCACCCCGTCGGCGGCAAGGGCGGGACCGGCCTCATTGGTCAGAATCGCACCACGCAAACTCAACTGCGTGGTGATCTGCGCACCCAAGAGACGCACCGCACCGTCATCGCCGTGCCCGGTCGCCGTGAACCCGTGATCAAGGACCATGCCGCCACCGACACTCACCCCGTCGGCGGCAAGGGCGGGACCGGCCTCATTGGTCAGAATCGCACCACGCAAACTCAACTGCGTGGTGATCTGCGCACCCAAGAGACGCACCGCACCGTCATCGCCGTGCCCGGTCGCCGTGAACCCGTGATCAAGGACCATGCCGCCACCGACACTCACCCCGTCGGCGGCAAGGGCGGGACCGGTCTCATTGGTCAGAATCGCACCACGCAAACTCAACTGTGTGGTGATCTGCGCACCCAAGAGACACACCGCACCTCTATCGCCGTGCCCGGTCGCCGTGAACCCGTGATCAAGGACCATGCCGCCACCGACACTCACCCCGTCGGCGGCAAGGGCGGGACCGGTCTCATTGGTCAGAATCGCACCACGCAAACTCAACGGTCCGGTGATCTGCGCACCCAAGAGACGCACCGCACCGTCATCGCCGTGCCCGGTCGCCGTGAACCCGTCATCAAGGAACATCTGACCGCCGACACTCACCCCGTCAGCGACGAGAGCGGGACCGGTCTCACTGGTCAGAATCGCACCACGCAAACTCAACGGTCCGGTGATCTGCGCACCCAAGAGACACACCGCACCATTATCGCCGTGCGCGGTCGCCGTGAACCCGTCATCTAGGAACATGCCACCGCCGACATTCACCCTGTCGGCGGTCAGGACGGGACCGGTCTCATTGGTCAGAATCGCACCATTCATACTCAACTGTCCAGTGATATGCGCACCCAAGAGACGCACCGCACCATCGTCGCCGTGCCCGGTCGCCGTGAACCCGTCATCTAGGAACATGCCACCGCCGACACTCACCCTGTCGGCGGTCAGGACGGGACCGGTCTCATTGGTCAGAATCGCACCACGCAAACTCAACGGTCCGGTGATCTGCGCACCCAAGAGACGCACCGCACCGTCATCGCCGTGCCCGGTCGCCGTGAACCCGTCATCAAGGAACATGCCGCCACCGACACTCACCCCGTCAGCGGCAAGGGCGGGACCGGTCTCATTGGTCAGAATCGCACCATTCATACTCAACTGTCCGGTGATCTGCGCACCCAAGAGACACACCGCACCGTCGCCGGCGTACTGGTCGGTGACGTCGACGACGGACCGACTCAGGTCCAGGTCGGGAATCTGACACCTTTCACCGTTGACTCCGTCGAGCAAGTGACACGATTTTAGGCTGAGTAGGATTGGGGAGATCAGGTGATCCAAGTCGAGCCGTCCGATAATCCTGGCACCACGCAATTGCAGACCGTGCGGGTCCGCCCCGCCGTCAGGTAGGTGACGGCCACGAAGAATGTCCCGAATAACCTCCGCACGGATCTCGTGTTGTGTCCCCCACGAGCCCATTACGGCGGCATCGATCGCGTCGTCGACGGCGCCGGGGGCAAGATCAAAAATTGTGCCCACAGCCACGTGCTTGACTAACATCTGTTCCAAGTCGGTCAGCTTCATGGCGTTGAGCATCCCACACCCCAGCTCCCGGTCGCAATCGCAACTAGACGTCAACGACGTCTAGTATCCCTAGGGAAACGCGGCGTCTCACACTCCGTCTGCTGCGCCTTTCGACGACGCAGAATCTCGCGGTGCGGCTCATCTCAGAACTACGTCGCATAACCTGCAGGCTGCGTGACGGTACTCACCATCAGTTCCGAGACAACCTGTACGGCCCCGATAGGCCCAGAACTCGAACGGACTTCTACTTCTTGGCGAGAAGCTTCTCCACGTCAGGCCGCAGTAACCGCGGTCGATAAGCAACAGGCGGGCCACTCTGCAGAACTGGACCACGACTCCTGATCTAGACCACTCCCCCGGCTGCGCCGCCTGTCGGAATTTGTCAAGGTGGATGAGGCCAGTGGGAGTTTAGGCGGCTAGTTCGAGCCCTTCATTCTCGATCGGTTTGGGGGCTGGTTTATTGATCCATGCCGTCTTGGGAATGGACAGGATCTGCGGCGCCTTGTTGGTGCTGAATCGCTCTGGGAAGCGTGCGCGTGCCGCGTCCAGCGTCGCTGCCCGTTCGATGGCCTTCGCCTGGGCGAGGCCGTAGTGGACGTCTGCTGGCGTGTTGAGGCCGATCCCGGAATGGCGATGCTCGTGGTTGTAGCCGTCGACGAACGAGGCCATGAACGTCTTCGCGTCGGCAAGGGAGCCGAAGCGTTCGGGGAACGTCGGAGCGAACTTCAGGGTCTTGAACCAGGCCTCGCTGTAGGGATTATCGTTACTCACCCGAGGCCTCGAGTGCGATTTGGTGACCTCCAAGTCAGACAACAGCGCCGCGACGGTCTTGGACGTCATCGACGTGCCGCGGTCGGCGTGAACGACCTGAGGGACGCCGTGAATGCCGAAGATCTCCTTCATCATCTCCACCGCCAGCTCGCCGGATTCCGACGCGTGAACATAGGCGCCGACGATGTAGCGGGAGTAAATATCGATCATCACGTAAGCATCGAAGTACTTGCCCTTGATCGGGCCGGCGAGTTTCGTAATATCCCAGCTGAGTACCTGGCCGGGTCCCGTCGCCGTCAGTTCCGGGATCGCCCGGGCAGGATGGTGCGCCTGGCGGCGGCGGTCCTTGACCTGCTGATTCTCGTTCAACACCCGATACATCGTTGATATGGAGCACAAGTACGTGTCCGCGTCGAGCAGTTGGGCGTAGATCTGGATCGGCGGCAGGTCAACGAACGGCTGTGAATTGACGACGTCAAGGATCTCGCGGCGGCCTTCATCGCCGATCTTGTTCGCCGGAATCGTCGCCGGCCGGGCCACGGGAATGCGTCGTTTCCTTGTGGCTGTCGCTCGAGGGATCCCGACCAGGTCGGCCGCGACGCGAGTCGAGATCCCTCGACTGGCCAGTTCGCGGTACGCGGTCATTACGGCTTCGTGTGCGGTGTTTCGTCCCGCGAGCTCTTCGAAAGACTTTCGAGTAGCTCGTGCATTTTTGACATGATCTCCAACGCCACCCCCGTCGTTTCCAACCGCTGCTCGGTCTTGCTCAGCTGGCGGCGCAGCCGGGCGATTTCAGCTTGCTCCGGTGTTAACCGGCCAATCTTCTCGCCGGGCTTCTTCCCCGCGAGGACACCAGCGTCACGCAGCTTTCGCCACTCGGTGATCTGTGAGGAGTAGAGCCCTTCGGTGCGCAGATAAGTGCCGCCCTCGTTGTTCTTGATGGCCGTGTCGTACGCGGCGAGGTAGGCAAGCTTCTGCGCTGGGGTGAATGACCTTCTCGAGGTCGGACCACCAGCTCGGGGTCCGGGACTACTCATATGACTATCGTCGCGCACTGCGCTCAAAGACGGACTGGACATGGTGATGATTCCTGATTCTCGCCCTACGTCAAACGGCGGACTTGCTCTGAGCTACTGGCCTCACACAACCCTGACACGTAGGGTGTGCGCCCGCAGGGCGTGCCTGTGACGGGGTCCACCTGCAGGGCGAGGCCACTCCCAACGGTCGTGGTCATTTCCGGAGATATCACTTTCGCGAGAGAGTTGCCCAATGCGTCGTCGTTATGCCGGTATTTTGTCGAGCTGTTCTGTGCACTGGGGACACGATGGAAGCCTTTCGTGATCCTGCCTCGGAACGAAGAACGCCCCGCAGAGTGCGCGCACCCCCGTGCCCTCGATGGTGCTACCGGCTAGGTGCTTCGTGTGTGTGTAATGTGCCTTCTGCCCCGGTTGAGACTGTGCGAGTTCCCCGCTTGCCGTGATGGTCTCCAGTAATTGAACACGCCGCTGCCAGGCACCCGGCTCAGCAATATTGGTGAATTCACGGTCACGTCCCTCTGAGTGGTGTAATTCCCAGGGTTCGATCGTTGGAATAACAACGTAACGAACCACCGTGCGATGGTCAGTGAGAACCGTTCAAAGTTCCTCACAGAAAGACACATCACACGATGGCTCTAGACCAGTCTGCCCTGCTCGCGCTCCTCTCTGAACTCAAGCTCACCAATGTCACCGATCGAATCCGAATGGTGACCGAAACGCTCTACCAAGAACTCATCAACGCGGAGGCCACCGCCCACATCGGCGCGGCCCCGTTTGAGCGTTCTGACGATCGCACCAACCAACGCAATGGGACCCGCTCGCGCGTCTTGACGACCACGGCCGGGGACCTGAATCTGAAGATCCCCAAGCTGCGTCAGGGCTCATTCTTCCCGGCACTTCTGGAGCGGCGCCGGCGCGTGGACCAAGCCCTGTTCGCCGTGGTTATGGAGGCTTACCTCCACGGCGTCTCGACCCGCAAAGTCGACGACCTGGTCAAAGCACTCGGCGCGGACACCGGCATCTCCAAGTCCGAAGTATCCCGGATTTGCGCCGATCTTGACGGGGAAGTCGCCACGTTCCGTGGCCGTGACCTCGGCGTAACCGGCTACCCCTACGTGTTCCTCGACGCCACGTATTGCAAGGCCCGCGTCAACCACCGCGTCATCTCCCAGGCGATGGTCGTCGCCATCGGCGTGGCCGCTGACGGCCGCCGCGAGGTCCTTGGTTTCGACGTCGGTGACAGTGAGAATGAGATCTTCTGGACGGAGTTCTTGCGGTCTTTGAAGGCCCGAGGGCTGGACGGCGTGAAGCTCGTCATCTCCGACGCTCACTCGGGGTTGAAGAAGGCGATCAGCACCGTTTTTCAGGGTGCCGCCTGGCAACGCTGCAGGGTCCACTTCATGAGAAATGTTCTCTCGATCGTGCCGCGGGCGAGCCAGGACATGGTCGCTGCCGTCATCCGCACCATCTTCGCCCAGCCCGACGCGAAGCACGTTCAGGCCCAGTTCGACGAGGTCACCCGGATGCTCGAGCGCTCTCACCCGAAGGTCGCCACGATGCTCCACGACGCGCGCGCCGACATCCTCGCATTCTGCGGATTCCCGCCCAAACACTGGCGACAGGTGTGGTCCACAAACCCACTCGAGCGCTTAAATAAGGAAATCAAGCGCAGGACCGATGTCGTCGGTGTGTTCCCCAACCCAGCCGCCCTGCTCCGCCTCGCAGGCGCCGTCCTCGTCGAGCAACACGACGAGTGGGAAGCCGGCTCCCGGCGCTACCTCTCCGAGGACTCCATGCGCCAGCTGACCGCCTTCAACGCCGCCCTCACCCTCCCCGACGCGAACGCCCTGACGGGGGTGATTCCCGTTCCCGAGCTCATTGCCGCATAATCAAATCAGCTGACCCGCACGGTGACGATGAATTACACCACCCGGCGGGACGTGACCGAATTCACTCTCGAGCCTGTCCCATCCTTGCTCGGGCGGCGAGAGCGAGATAAGGGCCCTCAACGTGAGTTGCCATTCGAGGTTTGATCCTTTGAACTGCGATTCGGTCTCCACCGTCAGCTGAATCTCATCAGCTTCGTAGTCAGAGTCACGCACAGGAGTCACTTCGATTGTCAGCTGTGCCAAGATTCCCTTCGCTGCGAGCGGATGGGAAACAACCAGGCGCGCGGAACCACCGTCGGCTACCGCACGGAGCGCGCCGAGTATTTCAAGCTGCACCGATAATTCCCACTCGGTCAGAAGCCTTGCCGATGTCTCTTGCTTCAGCAGTCGGAGATCTTCGTTGCTGGGCAGCCAATTACTCGTGCTGCCCGCAGCTTCGGCACGTTCAATCTCAACGTAGAAGTCACCAAAAGCCGTGTGGTTGTTCTTCGCGAGTCCGGCTACTACGAGCCAGTTGACACCGGTTTTGGGGTCACACCAAACACCTCCACGCCACTGCGAAATCTTGATCTCGCGGAGATGCAAGAGCGTGCTACCTCTGATTCGGCCCTCATCCGAATCCTCGCTTGGGTCGGTACCGATCGACTCAGTTGCTTTGAGGATGAGTGGGTGATCTAGCTCACTCAGCGGGTGAAGTTGCGCTAATTGACCATCAGCAAGCACCCGCCGCGGAAAGGGCGAAGCCCATCCGGAGGTCAAATCGTCGCGCATCACTCGGAGTGTAGGACGAGCTCGACGACTATGCACAAAGTCAGTCTGCCCTACCGGAGGTGTCCGGGCCGCGGATAATCGCTCTAGAGCAGATCGGCGAGTTCGTCGATGGCGCCCATACGAGTTTTTTGCTGAGTGGCGAAGCGTTCCGCAAGCTCGCGTCTGTCACGCTGACGCTGGGTTTCAAAAGAGATGATGTCGCGGATACGAATACGGCGATCACGTCCAACATGATGGGACACAATCTCACCTCGATCCAAGAGTTTGTATAAGTAAGTACGGCTAATCCCGAGGCGTGTCGCTGCCTGGTTCGGAGTGAGAGCAGCTGCTTCATCAAGAATCACAAGTTCAGCGCCGTCACGTAGGCAGCGCTGGAGGCTAAGAATGACATCACGAAGTTCAGGGCCTGCTTCCGTGGCCGCAAAACGCTCAAGTGCGTCGAGTTGATCTGCCGGGATCCCTGAAATCTGAATAGTCTGCATAATGCCCACCTACGGCATCTCTCACTATCTGAAGTGTCACAGATGATTTATCTGTCACAGGTGACACTACCACTCGATCACTCGGTGTCAACCTCGAGCGAATACGACATCACGCGGACCTTTTCATCCTTTGCGTCTCACTCAGCCATCCAGCGGGAGCGGACCAATCCCCGCCAAATGGAACGCTGACCTATCCGCAACACAATCAACGCGGGTGGGCTCGGCTTAGATTGCCCTAGTGGGTCCGAAATTCCTTAACATAGTCACCCAGTTGCCGGTCGTTTCACCCTTTACTGTGAAACGGATAACGCGCTTCACCACTAGAGGGACTCCATCCGGCTTGACCGCGGTCAACGCAATCAGTGGGGGGTGTCGCGAAACTGCACCCCGCCTGGCCGTGACCGCGCGGCCAGCCTACGTCGTCGGTGAATCCTGTCGAAAAATGAGTTCATCCCAGTTGGGCGGCCAGTCCCCTTGCTCCGAGGCTTCGAGGGCTTTCCAGCAAGCCAGCTTGAGCACGCGGAGCACCTGGTCATTTATCTCCTGGAGTGTCACAGCCACCCCGTCGTACTTGAGGTCTTTCGAGGTCGGGGTGTTCCCGTGCGCGACCTTGCTCCTCACCGAGTACGCCGTCGTGAACAGGTTCTTTGTCCGCACGCGGTCCCCAAGCGAGGAAGTGTCGAGCCATAGGCCGGCGCGCGTCGAAAGTCGATACGACAATTCACCATTTCCTAGCTCGGATAGATACAGTGCCTCAGCCGCAATCATCAAGTCAATTGTTGTATCCTCGGGCGCGCTCCTCTCTGCCGTTCGAGCGAGTCGTCGGAGAGCAAGGTCGATCGCTTTTGGAATCGAACCCTTCTGGACCAAGTGCCACGCCTTTGCAAATACCCCAATCTCAGCTTTGGTCCACTGCGGGAGCGAGCGCGACAGGGCTCCGTGACGAGAACTACTAAGCGACCCAGACGGCGGGGGCGTCAGTCGAACCGTCTCGAAGTACCCAACTGGCAATACGTGCGACGTCCGAGACAATACGAGAGCCAACTCGAGTACCCTTTCGTAGCGCTCAATTTGACCGCCACCTGCGCCCTCATGCAAAACTTCCAATGCCCCGTATTGGTATTGCGAGCGGGCTACCGCGAATTCCCTATAGTTTTTCGGCCACAAAACGTTGAGGTTGAGTGCCCACGCAAGATCTTCGGGCGACAGCGGCGTCACGAACACATTGGGTTCCAATTCGACAGGGCCATCAATGTCGGGCGATAGAGGAATAACCCATCGCGTTGAGTACCGCTTGGTGGACCGTAGGAAGTTGACTACCTCTGTCACTCGCGAAGGAAGGCGGTCGCGATCTACCGACACTTTCAATTGGCTCCCATCAAACCCGTCGACAAAGCGCAAGACAAGAACTAAGGCGATCGTCATCTCGATTGACACCCCCTCGACCTGGACAGGCGAGGGACCGTCATCCAACAGCGTGCTGATGGCCGCCTCGGCAGCCGGCCAGCTCACCAGTTTTCCAAGCTCATCCGCGACAGTGACATTCCGATGCCACTCGATACTCGCCCGGACGGGGATGTACTGAACGATGGCCGTTTCCTGTATCTCTGACTTCTTCCCTACCTCCCAACCCGAGTGGAAATCGCGCACTGTGAAATCATTCGAGTGAGAATCGAGGTAGTCACCTGCTTCCCTCCCCCAGGTTGAGATCGCGATCTCGATTTCCTCAATTGATGCGCGGGACAAGCTGCTCCTCCATTGAACGTCGTGGCCTGAATCTATCCATTTAACTAGCGGCTAGGCCATGACGGTACTCACCGTCAGTTGCGAGACATCCTGCATCGCAACGAAAGACCCAGGCCTCGAACGGGCTTCTACTTCTTGGAGAGAAGCCTCTGACCGTCAGGTCGCAGCTCCCCCGTCGGGGAAACATGGCGATACAGCGTCTGCCGTGTAATCCCGAGCTCCACGCAGAGAGCGCCGACCTTCGTCTCCTTCTGCCCCATCGCCGCCATGGCCAGGCGAATCTTGGCCGGCGTCATCTTGAACGGGCGCCCGCCGGTCCTCCCCCGCGCTCGCGCCGCGGCCAGCCCGGCGACGGTGCGCTCAGAGATGAGGGCCCGCTCAAACTCGGCCAGGGCAGCGAAGATCCCGAAGACGAGCTTCCCGGACGCGGTTGTGGTGTCGATCGCTGCGCCCTCCCCCGTGAGCACTTTGAGGCCGATGCCACGGTCTGTGAGGTCATGGACGGTGTTGACGAGGTGGCGCAGGTCTCGACCGAGTCGGTCGAGTTTCCAAACCAGAAGCGTGTCGCCCTCGCGGAGGGCCTTCAGGCACGCCGCCAACTGCGGGCGGTCATCCTTCTTGCCGGAGGCCTGGTCCTCATAGAGTTGATCCGACTCGACACCGGCAACCAGAAGCGCATCGCTCTGGAGATCAGTGCTCTGCGACCCGTCAGCCTTCGATACCCGCATGTATCCGACGAGCATGCTGACCCCTGTCATTTATACGTTCGATTACGTGACAACACAATAGCATCGCGCAGAAAACCAAAAGTTGTCATGTAACCCGTCAAATATTCTAAGTGTTGCAAAGGCAGAAGGTCACAATTTATGTGATGAACGTTGTTAGTGTCGCGTAGGTGCTGAAACTGAGGCCACCTCCGGCGAACATCAAGCCATTTCTCGCGCGTCTCTCATAACAAATTGGTGAAAAATTCCCGCTAGCCTGACACGAGACGACCTCACGCCGCGCTGCGGGCCATTGCTGGGGTCTAGGGGGCAACAATGACGAACGCTTCACCACCTGCGGGCTGGTACCTCGATCCAAGTGATGGAAGATTGAACCGGTGGTGGGACGGGAACGCTTGGACCGAGCACTCCGCTCCGATTCCACAAACGATCGCCATGCAGCCGTTGCGTGCGGGTAAGTCGATGCAGACCACCTATCTGCTTGCAATTTTCCTCGGTGGGTTCGGCGTCCACCGCTTCTACTTGGGTCGCCACGTCTCCGCTTCGATTCTCTTGGCTATTACCATCGTCGCGGTGATCGCAGGCACCACGAGCGACTCGGGGACGAGCCCTTTGCTGGCGGTGGTGTGGATCTGGACCATCGTTGACCTGTTCCTGATTCCGGCAATGGTGCGTTCAACTAGGGCTCCACGAGCATGACAAGTCAGTATCCACCTCCGCCCCCAGGCTGGTATCCAGAACAAACGCAGCGTGGACTTATGCGCTGGTGGGATGGCGCGCAATGGACCGACCATCAGCAAGCAGTAGCTACCGAGCCACTACCCCCGCCAAAGATCAGGGCCTCAGGTTGCCTCGTCGCATTCCTCGTGGTCTTGGGGATCACGGTTGTCGGCATAGCTGCCTTCATCGGGGTGGGCGCGTCAACCGGTGGCGCCGTTTCAGAACAACAGGACGAGGGATTCAAAGTCGTGTACCACGCAGGCGGCTCAGCAACGGGCGGGTCAATCACGATGTCTACTCCAAACGGCATTCAACAACATGATGTCTCGCTCCCACTGAAGTCGACCTCTGGTGAGACCGGAGTTCACTTCACGGTGGGCAATGGCGAGTTCCTTTCCATCATGATCCAGAACCAGGCCGACACCGGCACCGTGACGTGCGAGATCGTCGTGGACGGAGCGACAGTCGCGCAAAACACAACGAGCGCTGCGTACGGAATAGCGAGCTGCGACTACGGGATCCCCTATTAGAACTGCACGATCGCCGGATCATATCAGGAGGCTGTCCGCGTCCACTTCTCGAGTCTTTGCCACCACGAAGGCACGCACCACTGCCACTGGTCCTCCACTCAAAGTTGTCAGGTAGACCCGCAGTGAGTGCGAGCGGAAACTTGACTACGACTGTCATACCGTCATTGGTCACATCAAACTCACCACCCTGAGTTCGGTCCCACCCTTCAGACGAGTCAGCGAGGTGCCATTTTGAGCCGTCACTAAGGAAAGCATTGAGGGTGACATAGCTGGTCTCAGATCCTGTTTCTCGCAGGGCGCCTACGCGGGGAGGGGGCCAACACCACTTCGGCGTACTGCCCTGCAATGGGAACACCCCGCCTACGCGGGGAAGGGCTGATCGGCCTGTGCGATGACCGGACATCTGTGGGAACACCCCCGCCTACGCGGGGAAGGGGTCTTCGGAGCCACGTCATCCTCCGCCTGGGCGGGAACACCCCCGCCTACGCGGGGAAGGGGACATTGGCAGAATTCATTCCGGCCATAGTGGGGGAACACCCCCGCCTACGCGGGGAAGGGTCGTACCAGCCGGCATCAGCCACCGTGTTGCTGGGAACACCCCCGCCTACGCGGGGAAGGGCGGTGATCGACACTCAGGGCAACAACACAAACGGGAACACCCCCGCCTACGCGGGGAAGGGTCGAGACTCATGCCGACAGCGTGGGCGGCATCGGGAACACCCCCGCCTACGCGGGGAAGGGTCAGGCAGGTACAGCCCCGTGGTGATGGAGCGGGGAACACCCCCTCCTACGCGGGGAAGGGTGAAACCCGCCACCGTGGACCGGGCATCCATTGGGAACACCCCCGCCTACGCGGGGAAGGGGTCTGCGACACCCGGCCGGCGAGCATGATCATGGGAACACCCCCGCCTACGCGGGGAAGGGGGCTTCGACACCAGTGGGCTTGTGCAACTGAAGGGAACACCCCCGCCTACGCGGGGAAGGGCAAGCGCCCGTATTCGAGTCTCCGTTGTACACGGGAACACCCCCGCCTACGCGGGGAAGGGATCGAACCAGAACACGACCACGGCGCGCCTGAGGGAACACCCCCGCCTACGCGGGGAAGGGGCGTCTGGGCTCGCCCTGACCCTCGAAAACTCGGGAACACCCCCGCCTACGCGGGGAAGGGACCCCACACCCGCATGCTCGCCGTCATGCCGCGGGAACACCCCCGCCTACGCGGGGAAGGGCGCCGGCCACCCTTCACCGCCCACTGGGTTATGGGAACACCCCCGCCTACGCGGGGAAGGGCCAGCGCACCGGACGGCACGAGGGAAGAATGAGGGAACACCCCCGCCTACGCGGGGAAGGGGATACCAAGCCGTGTGGGTGAACGGCGCGTGGGGGAACACCCCCGCCTACGCGGGGAAGGGTATGGTGTGGATGCGCCACTATTGCAGGTGGCGGGAACACCCCCGCCTACGCGGGGAAGGGCTTACCTGAATGGGCGGATAGCTCGGTACTGAGGGAACACCCCCGCCTACGCGGGGAAGGGCCTCATGATTGGGAGCGACGGCCAGCCAGTCACCGGAACACCCCCGCCTACGCGGGGAAGGGAGCTCAGGGGAATGGTGATCCACGGCTTCGGGGGGAACACCCCCGCCTACGCGGGGAAGGGTTCCGAGAACCGACGAATATCACCACGTCAGGGGGAACACCCCCGCCTACGCGGGGAAGGGCCCGGTCAACCCTGTCTCGTTTCGTCGCCCGGGGGAACACCCCCGCCTACGCGGGGAAGGGTCCGCACACGTCATCAGGCCAGTGCGGTGATTGGGAACACCCCCGCCTACGCGGGGAAGGGTTCGGCGTGAAGGCCCCGCGGTTCGTACTTGAGGGAACACCCCCGCCTACGCGGGGAAGGGCGTAATTGCGGGGCGTGCATTGCCGCGCCGGGGGAACACCCCCGCCTACGCGGGGAAGGGCGTAATTGCGGGGCGTGCATTGCCGCGCCGGGGGAACACCCCCGCCTACGCGGGGAAGGGGTGAGGTCATCGACCCGAACGAAACCGGACTTGGGAACACCCCCGCCTACGCGGGGAAGGGCGCAGATCCCCGCAACGCAGCCCGCGTCCATCGGGAACACCCCCGCCTACGCGGGGAAGGGCGTGATCGACACGAGCGAACCCTTGCGGACGGTGGGAACACCCCCGCCTACGCGGGGAAGGGCTTCGAGGAATGGTCGGCGGGCAAGCGCGACAAGGAACACCCCCGCCTACGCGGGGAAGGGTCGGGAGTCATGCCCGCGACCATCTCAACGGCGGGAACACCCCCGCCTACGCGGGGAAGGGGTGTCCGGGGCATCTCCAAATCCGTGCACACTGGGAACACCCCCGCCTACGCGGGGAAGGGTCCGGTCACTTCATCCATGAGCACATCGCAATGGGAACACCCCCGCCTACGCGGGGAAGGGTACAGCATCCCAAGTGGAGGTGAGCGCGTCGCGGGAACACCCCCGCCTACGCGGGGAAGGGTCCTGACCACCGTAGATAGCCAAATCAACGGCGGGAACACCCCCGCCTACGCGGGGAAGGGCCGCCGTTGATGCCTACACAGTCACCCGCATTGGGAACACCCCCGCCTACGCGGGGAAGGGTGATCGGCCTGGGCGATGACCGGACATCTGGTGGGAACACCCCCGCCTACGCGGGGAAGGGCCGAATTGCGTGCGACTCAGGATGGTCTGTCAGGGAACACCCCCGCCTACGCGGGGAAGGGGGCATCCTTGTCGAGACCGACACGGTGCCTTCGGGAACACCCCCGCCTACGCGGGGAAGGGTTTGCCTACGGCACCGGTCGATTCGATAATGAGGGAACACCCCCGCCTACGCGGGGAAGGGCCCCACGATGATGTGGGGGCCTTCGTTATTTAGGGAACACCCCCGCCTACGCGGGGAAGGGAGTCGGGGAAGCCACCAGTTGCAGCCGGGGGAGGGAACACCCCCGCCTACGCGGGGAAGGGTGACCACTGAGCAGGTCGCAGAAGCCGCCGAGGGGAACACCCCCGCCTACGCGGGGAAGGGTTGCCGTCCCAGTCCGGTCCGAACTCGAGTGCGGGAACACCCCCGCCTACGCGGGGAAGGGGCGAAGTCCCACCCGACACAACCGTCTGCCACGGGAACACCCCCGCCTACGCGGGGAAGGGCCTCGCCCACGGCGTTGAAGATGTCGGCGGCAGGGAACACCCCCGCCTACGCGGGGAAGGGACTTCCTGACCAGGGATTCTAATCTGGAAAAGGCTCCGAATCGTAATATGCTCCTTCTGGAATGCTCCTAAGGAGCTCGAATCCATCCATGTCGACCACTTCTTTGCCCCGGCCTTGATGGAGACGGACTTTGAAACCTTGTTCGTTGGTTGCTTCACTTGTCACCAACACAATTTCGCCCTCTCCGGCGGCGTCCGTGACTCGGGACCAGAGAGAATCAACGATTCGTCTGGACACATTTCCCACGTAAAGTCCAGTGCCATATTCGACAAGGAACCTGCTGAGGTATCCGCGGAGATGGTCTGGAACTGCGGTGATTCGCAAAGTGACGAACATCGGATCACACCTCCGGCTGCCCGTAGTTGGTGTGCCCGGCGACCGTTCCAATGTCGTCAAGCAAGACGTCGCCGTCGATGTCGCTGAGATGTGGCGAGAGTATCCGCATGGTCATGGTCAACATGTCTTCAAGGGTGCGTCGTTGGGTGATCACTGACCTCACCTTTCGTCGAACAAACCCCTGAGGGTCCTTTTCCTTCGCGCTCAAGAACGCTACGGGCAGAGTGATGGTCTGCTTGTAGACATCTGCCAGGTCGTAGAAAAGCGCTCGAGCGTCGCCCTGGTGGATGACACCCAATGCCGGGTTGAGCGAAAGGGCGGAGCAAACCGAGGCGGCGACCCCATAGAGAATGGAGTTCCCGAGGTTGAGCCCGACGTTGACGGGGTCCTCGGCGGCCGTCTCGCGTCGAAATTTGATTCCGTGCTTCAGTGCAAGGCGCTTGTACTCGGCCCTCATCATCTGGCCTTCGAGACCACGTAGTGTGGCAATCCGGGCATTGACCGGGAGGGGCATCCCGCCCAAGCGCGCCTTGTAGAGTTGCCGCGCGGCCGCCACGCGATGGGATGAAGAGGCCCAGAGCCGAGCCTGTGCTTCTGCCCAGCGCGCTGAACCTGTCAACGGTCGAGCTGTGGCGTACGAGTTGATGCCTCCTCCGCCGGTGAACATGAGAGTCGTTCCAGCGGCAGCCAGAGATGATGCCGCGGCGTGACTGAGAGATGTTCCCGGGCCGAGCATGACGACCGCGATTGATCCGATGGGCACGCGGATCTGCCCACGAGTGTTGCCCGTTTCATCCGATTGAAGGGCGATAACTCCCGTCTTATCCTGGATGATTTGCGCGTGTTCGAGATAGAGGTAGCTGACTCGGTCTGTGAGGCGAACCTGTTCTCCCGCGCCAATGTTGGCGAATTCCAGTGCCCGCTCC